>JAFBAD010000003.1 GCA_019247975.1 Acidimicrobiia bacterium | reverse complement strand
GTGCCTCGACGAGTACACCGACCACGGCCACTGCGGGATCGTGACCGCGGCGGGCGAGGTCGACAACGACGCCACGCTCGAGCGCTACGCCGAGGTCGCGCTGGCGCAGGCCGAGGCCGGCGCGGACATCGTCGCCCCGTCCGGGATGATGGACGGCCAGGTCGGTGCGATCCGAGCGGCGCTCGACGGCGCCGGCCACGAGCAGACCGCGATCCTCGCCTACGCGGCGAAGTTCGCCTCCGCGCTCTACGGCCCGTTCCGAGAGGCGGTCGACGTCGAGATCATCGGCGGCGGTGACCGCCGCTCCTACCAGGAGGAGCCGGGCAACCGGCGCGAGGCGATGGAGGAGATCCGCGCCGATGTGGCCGAGGGCGCGGACCTGATCATGGTGAAGCCCGCGCTCGCCTACCTCGACGTGATCGCGCAAGCCCGACAGGAGGTCGATCTCCCGCTCGCGGCCTACCACGTGTCCGGTGAGTACGCGATGGTCAAGGCGGCCGCCGAGCGGGGCTGGATCGACGGTCCCGCGGTGGCGATGGAGCACCTGACCGCCATCAAGCGGGCCGGCGCCGATCTGATCCTCACGTACTTCGCACGCGACGCGGCCGAAGCGCTCGGCTGATGGCCGACGCGAGCAACGACGCGCTCTTCGAGCGCGCGGAGCGGGTCATCCCCGGCGGGGTCAACTCGCCGGTGCGGGCGTTCCGCTCGGTCGGCGGAACGCCGTACTTCGTGGCCCGGGCGAACGGCCCGCGGGTGTGGGACGTCGAGGGGACCGAGTACCTCGACCTCGTCCAGTCCTACGGGGCGATCATCGCCGGCCACGCGCGCCCGGAGATCGTCGACGCGGTTCGCGCGGCGGCGGGCGACGGGACCTCCTACGGCGCGCCGACGTTGCGCGAGGTCCTGCTGGCCGAGGCGATCGCGGAGCGGGTGCCCTCCTGCGAGAAGGTCCGCATGGTGTCGAGCGGCACCGAGGCCACCATGTCGGCCATCCGGCTGGCGCGCGGCGCGACGGGTCGGACCCGCATCGTGAAGTTCGCGGGCAACTACCACGGTCACGAGGACGCGCTCCTCGCGGACAGCGGCAGCGGCGTCGCGCTGCTGGACGCAGCCGACACCGTTCCTGGCTCGGCGGGGGTGCCTGCGTCCGCGGTCGCCGAGACGACGATCGCGCCGTACAACGTCGTGCCCACGCTCGACGACACCGTTGCCTGCGTGATCGTCGAACCGGTGGCCGCCAACATGGGTCTCGTCCAGCCGGCCGAGGGCTTCCTCGCCGGGCTGCGGGCCGAGTGCGACCGCGTCGGAGCGCTGCTGGTCTTCGACGAGGTCATCACCGGCTTCCGCGTGGGGCGCGGCGGCGCGCAGGGCCGCTTCGGCGTGCGGCCCGACCTGTCGTGCTTCGGCAAGGTCATCGGTGGCGGGCTCAACGTGGGTGCCTTCGGCGGCCGGGCCGACCTCATGGACCACCTGGCGCCCCTCGGACCCGTGTACCAGGCCGGCACCTTGTCGGGGAACCCACTCGCCACCGCGGCGGGGTTGGCCGCGCTGTCCCTGCTCGACGACGCGGCCTACGAGCTGCTCGATCAGCGGGCCACGGTGCTCGCGGCCGGTCTCCAGGCCGCGTTCGACGGCGCCGGGCTCGAGGCCCGCACCTCCGCGCTGCCCGGCCTGGTGGGCCTCTACTTCGGCGATCACCAGCCGGTGGACTACGTCGACGCGCGCGCCACCGACGAGGCAGCGTACGCCGCCTTCTTCCACGGGATGCTCCGCCGCGGCGTGGCCCTGGCGCCCGGCGCCTACGAGGTCGCCTTCCCCGGGCTGGCCCACGACGACGGCACCATCGACCGCATCGCCGAGGCCGCCGGCGAGGCCGCGCTCGAGGTCGTCGCGGCCCGCTCGGGAGTGGGCACCCCCGCCCCGGGATAGAAACGTCCCCATGAATGAGAGGCTCGGTCCGTTGCAGGACGCGGTCGACGCAACGATCGCTGACCTCGTCGAACGCAAGGTCGTGGAGCGGGCGTGGGCCGGTGACCACACCGTCTGGCAGGACGATCCCACCGAGGTGGCCGATCGGCTCGGCTGGCTGCACGTCGTCCCCGAGGTGCTGGCCGACCGCGAGCGGCTCGACACCTTCGCCGCCACCGCGGTAGCCGACGGGCTCACCCACGTCGTCGTGATGGGCATGGGCGGCTCGAGCCTCTTCCCCGAGGTGCTCGCCCGCACGTTCCCGCCGGCCGCCGGTGGGCCCGAGCTGCGCGTGCTCGACACGACCGATCCCGCGGCGGTCGCCCGCATCGGCCACGAGTGCCCGGACGACGCCACGCTGTTCGTCGCCTCGTCGAAGTCGGGATCGACGGTCGAGACCCGCAGCCACCTCGAGACGTTCTGGGCCCGCATCGGCCGGCCCGAGCAGTTCGCGGTGATCACCGATCCCGGTTCGGCGCTCGGCGCGCTGGCGACCGAGCGCGGCTTCCGGGCGACCTTCGAGAACCGCCCCGACATCGGCGGGCGCTACTCGGCGCTGTCGTACTTCGGCATCGTCCCGGCCGTACTGGCCGGCGTCGACTGGGCCGGCCTGCTCGCGACCGCGCAGGACATGACCGCGAAGATCGGCCCCGACGTCGACCAGGCGACCAACCCGGCACTGCGCCTCGGCGCGGTGCTCGGCGCGGCGGTGAAGGCGGGCCGGGACAAGGTCACGCTCGTCATCGACCAGGACATCGAGACGTTCGGACTGTGGCTCGAGCAGCTGCTCGCCGAGTCGACCGGCAAGCAGGGCACCGGCGTGATCCCCATCGCCGGCGAGCGCCTCGGGCCGCCCGAGGTGTACGGCGACGACCGGCTGTTCGTGGGCATCGGCGACCACCACGGGCTGGCTCCGCTGGCCGAAGCCGGGCACCCGGTGGTCGAGATCCCGTACGGCGATCCGCTCGAGCTCGGGAGCCTCGTGATGCTCTGGGAGCTCGCCACCGCAGTCTGCGGCGCGGTCCTCGACATCAACCCGTTCGACCAGCCGAACGTGGCCGAGGCCAAGGAAGCCACCGCCTCGGTGCTGAAGAGCGGGCCGCCCGACATCGAGGTCGAGCCCCTCCAGGGCCTGTTCGACCAGGTGGTCCCCGGCGACTACGTGGCCATCCAGGCCTACGTCGACCCGGAGTCCGGGGTGGTCGATGCGCTCGAGGACGCCCGCACCGCGATCCGCGATCGCTTCCGTGTCGCGACGACCGTCGGCATCGGCCCCCGCTTCCTGCACTCGACCGGCCAGCTGCACAAGGGAGGCCCGCCCACGGGCGTGTTCGTCCAGGTGGTGGGCGACGATCCCGACGACGTCGACGTGCCCGGCGCCGACTACACGTTCTCCTCGCTCAAGCACGCGCAGGCCGACGGCGATCTGCTGACCCTGCGCCGCCACGGGCTGCGGGCCGGGCGCGTGTCCCTCGACGACCTGGTGGAGGTAGCCAGATGAGACTCGGCATGATCGGCCTCGGCCGCATGGGCGGCAACATGGCCGAGCGGTTGCGCCGCAACGGCCACGAGGTGGTCGGCTACGACCACGACCCGAAGGTCAGCGAGACGAAGGACCTGGCCGACCTCGTCGGCCAGCTCGGTGACCCGGGGTCGCGCGTGGCGTGGGTGATGGTGCCCGCCGGCGACCCGACCGAGCAGACGATCAAGGACCTGGCGTCGCTCATGGCGAAGGGCGACGTCATCGTCGACGGCGGCAACTCGAACTTCGGCGACTCGGTGCGCCGGGGCGAAGAGCTCGCCGCCCAGGGCATCGGGTTCATCGATGCAGGGACGAGCGGAGGGGTGTGGGGCCTCGACAACGGCTACGCGCTCATGGTCGGCGGGACCGACGAGTCCGTGGCCAAGGTCGCGCCCGCGCTCGAGACGCTCGCACCGCCGAACGGCTTCGCCCACGTCGGCAAGGTGGGCGCGGGCCACTACACGAAGATGGTCCACAACGGCATCGAGTACGGGATGATGCAGGCCTACGCCGAGGGCTTCGCCATCCTCCACACGTCGGACCTCGGCATCGATGCGCTCAAGGCGGTGGAGTGCTGGCAGGAGGGGAGCGTCGTGCGCTCCTGGCTGCTCGACCTGCTGGTGCGGGCGCTGCAGGAGACGCCCGACTTCGAGGGCATCCGCGGTGTCGCCGCCGACTCGGGCGAGGGTCGCTGGACGGTCAACGAAGCGGTCCGGCTCGGTGTCGCGGCACCGGTCATCTCGGCCGCGCTGTTCGCACGGTTCGTGTCGCAGGACGAGGACCAGCTGACGATGAAGGTGATCGCCGCGCTGCGCCACCAGTTCGGCGGCCACACCTTCGAGAAGGCTCCGTAGTGGCACGCTCCGCGTCGAAGGACGCGTCGCCGTCGGCCGACGGCATCGTGCTCTTCGGCGCGACCGGCGACCTCGCCGCGAAGAAGCTGTACCCCGCGCTGTACGGCCTGGCCGAGGACGAGCGCATCAAGGTTCCGGTCATCGGCGTGTCGTCGTCGGAGTGGAGCGACGAGCAGATGCGCGACCGCTGCCGGGAGGCGGTGACCGCGGCGGTCGACGAGGTCGACGAGAAGGTCCTCGGTGAACTGCTCGACCGGCTCACGTACCTCTCGGGTGACTACCGCGAGGCCGGCACCTTCGACGAGCTGGCGAGCAAGATCAAGGCCGCGGGCATCGAGCGTCCGCTCTTCTACCTCGCCATCCCGCCCGCGCTGTTCGACGACGTGATCGACGGCCTCGACCGGGTCGGGCTGACGAAGGACGCGCGCGTCGTCGTCGAGAAGCCGTTCGGTCGTGACCTCGCATCGGCTCGCGAGCTCAACGACTGCCTGCACCGGTGCTTCCCCGAGACCTCCGTGTACCGCATCGACCACTTCCTCGGGAAGGAGTCGGTCGAGAACCTGCTCGTGTTCCGGTTCGCCAACTCGCTGCTCGAGCCGATCTGGAACCGCAACTTCATCTCGAGCGTGCAGATCACGATGGCCGAGAGCTTCGGGGTGGGCAGCCGCGGGAAGTTCTACGAGACGGTCGGCGCGCTGCGCGACGTCGTGCAGAACCACCTGCTGCAGATCGTCGCCCTGATGGCCATGGAACCGCCGGTCGCAGCCGACGCGGACGCGCTGGCCGACGAGAAAACCCGCTTGTTCCGCCAGATGCAGGCGATCGATCCGGCCGACGTCGTGCGAGGCCAGTACCGCGGGTACGCCAACGACGAGGGCGTGCAGGCCGGCTCGGACGTCGAGACCTACGTGGCGATGCGCTTCGAGATCGACTCGTGGCGGTGGGCCGGCGTGCCGTGGCTCATCCGCACCGGCAAGTCGATGAAGACGACGGCCACCGAAGCCGTCGTGCGCTTCACCGAACCGCCCCGCCTCCTCTTCGCCGAGGCCGGTCACCGCCGGGCCGCACCGAACGAGCTGCGCTTCCGCATGGGCAGCAACGACGGCGTCACCCTCCACCTCCAGGCGAAGAAGCCCGGCGACCAGCTGGTCACCCAGCCGATCGACCTCGACGTGTCCTACGACCGTGCGCTCGGCCGACGCGAAGAGGCGTACCAGCGCCTCCTCGAGGACGCGCTCGAGGGGGACCGCCGCCGCTTCGGCCGCTCCGACAGCCTCGAGGAGCAGTGGCGGATCGTCGCTCCGGTGCTCGAGCACCCGCCCGAGACCCTCCTGTACAAGGAGGGTTCGATGGGCCCGGCGGCGGCCGACGCCCTCGCCGAGGACGTCGGCGGCTGGCGGGACCCGATCCCGCCCGACCAGGATTGAGCCCCATGGAAGTCGGGGCGATCCCGTACCACACGTTCCCCACGCTGTTCGAGATCGGCGGCTTCCAGCTCCGGACCTTCGGGCTGATGGTGGGCCTCGGCATCCTCAGCGGGTGCTGGATCGCCGGGCGCTACGGCGAGCGCTGGGGGGTCCCCCGCGAGGAGACCTACCGCCTGGCCACCTGGCTCGTCATCGCCGGCGTGGTCGGGTCACGGCTGGCGTGGGACGTCGCCAACTGGGACCAGATCAACGAGCCGGTGGACCTCATCGCCATGTGGAACGGCGGCCTGCAGTTCTCCGGTGGGTTCGCGCTCGCAGTCGTCGTGGCGCTGCCCACGGTCCGCAAGTGGCCGACGCTCAAGAAGTGGCGGCTGGCCGACGGCTGCGCGGCCGGTCTCGCGGCCGGCGTCGCCTTCGGGCGGATCGGGTGCACCGCGGTCGGCGAGCACTTCGGGTCGACGTGGGGTGCGAGCTGGTTCCCGCTGATGGTCCGCTACAAGGGCGGTGACCTGCGCGAGCCCGCGCTCGGCAACCGGCCGATCGTCGAGGGCATGGTGTTCCACAACACGGCGATCTACGAGCTGATCATCATGGCGATCACCGCCGGGTTCCTCCTGTGGCTGCTCGAGCGGCGCCCGCCGATCGTCCCCGGCACGGCCATGGGCCTCTTCTGCCTCATCTACGGACCGCAGCGGTTCCTGCTCGACTTCCTGCGGGTGAACGACGAGACCAAGCTCGGGCTCACCGGCGCCCAGTACGCCTGCATCATCACGACCGCGGCCGGCATCTGGATCCTGGTCCGCAAGCGCAAGCAGACCGCCGCGCTGGTCGCCGAGGAGACCGATCAGTCGGGCAGCTTGCCCACGATCGCCGCGACCGAGCGGTAGGCGGCCTCGGCCGGGCCGAGCTCGTCCTCACGCAACAGGTTGGCCATGATGCGCAGCACCCACTCCATGAGCGTGCGTGACTGCATGCCGACCCGGGTCAGCTCGCGCATGAGCGCGGGGTTGCCGATCGCCTTCGAGAACAGCCGGGCGACCTTGAAGTAGAGGCCGTACTCCTCGTCGAGGAGCGTGGGGTAGCGCTGCAGGGCCATGCCGTCGCCGGTGGTGAGCGCCTCGTCGAGCAGGCCGGCCACCATGCGACCGGTCTCGTACGCGTAGTCGATGCCCTCGCCGTTGAACGGGTTGACCGAGCCGGCCGCGTCGCCGATCACCGCCCACGTCGGACCGACCTTCGGGTTGACCGAGCCCGCCATCGGGATGCGGCCGCCGGTCGGCGGGCCGCACGAGCCCTCGGGGGAGAGGCCCCAGTACGCCGGCGCGGTCGCGGCGAACTCCGTCATCAGGTGCGAGGTGTTCACCTGCTTCCAGTCGCGGAAGGTGGACAGCAGGCCGACGCCCACGTTCACCGTCCCGTCGCCGACCGGGAAGATCCAGCCGTAGCCGGGCAGCGACGCACCGGACCGGTCGCGCACGTCGAGCGCGCTCTCGATCCACGGGTCGTCGTGGAGCGGGCTCTCGTAGTAGCCGCGGATCGCCATGCCCTGCGGGTACGACCGGTTGCGGGCGGTCCCGAGGGCCCGACCGAAGCGCGACAGCGAGCCGTCGGCGACGACCGTGTAGCGGGCCGAGATCTCGCGCCGGACGCCCGACTCCTTGTCCTCGACCACCGCGCCGCGCACGAGCCCGTCCCGCAGGAGCGGGCGCAGCGCCTCGGTGCCCTGCACGACGCTGGCGCCGGCCTTCACCGCTCGCTCGGCCACCATCTCGTCGAGGTCGCGGCGGCGCACCACGAAGCCGTGGCTCGGGAAGTCGGGGTGGGCCGG
>JAFBAD010000390.1 GCA_019247975.1 Acidimicrobiia bacterium | reverse complement strand
AGGTAGTTCTCCTCGTTGTCGAGCGTCGCCCCGCCGAGGCTGGCGATGCCCATCGTGCGCCGCACCCGCTGGCCGTCCTCCTCCCAGCTCCACGTCTCCCGACGGGTCTTCACCACCCGGTCCGCCACCATGTCCATCGCGGTCTCGAGGTCGAGCGACTCCCAGTGGTCGCTGCGAGGCCGGCGGTACAGCACCTGGTAGCGGCGTGACTCGCCGGTGGTCAGCTGCAGCGATGCGGAGCCCTTCGGGCAGAGCCGGCCCCGGCTGACCGGCGAGTCCGGATCCCCTTCGATCTGGACGACCTCGCCGTCGCGGACGTAGACGTCCTGGCCGCAGCCGACGCCGCAGTAGGGACAGATCGACTTCACCACCCGCTCGGCCATCTGCAACCGGTTGGTCAGCCGCTCGGTGGCCGCCGAACGGGCCGCGTCGCCCCGCCCGGACGGGTCCCCGTCCGTGAGCTGACGAAGCACGGGCCACCGCAGGGGTATCCGCACGAGCGCCTCCAGTTGTGATGCCGATCGACGCCCCCTCTCTTCCCAGCAGCCGGGCGGCGAAGCACGGGGCTGGCGGGCCCGGGCTCGTCTCTCAGCGGGCCTTCAGGGAGCGAAGCGGGCGAGCACCGCCCGATCCGCCTCGCTGCTCGCGCCGAGCGCGAGGTCGGCGACTGCGGCACCGCTCCACGGGCCCCAGGTCAGGCCGGTCGGGCCGTGGCCGGTGGCGACGAAGACGTGGTCGTGGCCGGAGGAGGGCACCGCGCCGAGGTACGGGTAGCCCCGTCCGGCGACCGGACGGAGCCCGACCCGCCACTCGAGCACCGGTGCGCCGGCGAGGCCGGGAGCGACCGACAGCGCGTTGGTGAGCACCTCGTGCTGGCCGGCCGCGGTCAGCGCCGGCTCGAACCCGGCGCCGTCCTCCCGGGTGGCGCCGATCACCACCCGGTCGGCGAACGCGAGGAGGTAGTGGCCGGTGAGCGGGGTCAGCACCGGCCAGCGCCCGCAGCCGGGGTCGTCGACCGCGAGGTGCAGGATCTGGCCCCGCTGCGGGCGCACGTCGAGGTCGGGAACGAGCGCGGGCGACCAGGCGCCGCCGGCGACGACGACCGCGTCGGACGCCGGCAGGTCGGCCAACCGCTCCACCTGCCGGTGCTCGATCACCGCGCCTCGGGCCGCCGCGCTCGCCAGCAGCGCCCGCTCGAGCAGCCGGCCGTCGACGCGCGCCGCGTCCTCGCTGACGAACGCGCCGGTCACCGGCGCCAGCGGCGGGAACATCGCCTGGGCCTCGGCCGGATCGACCTCGTGGAGCGTGGTCGGGTCGGCCGGAGCCGCGGCCCGCTCGGGGTCGCGCAGCATCTCCAGGTACGCGCTCAGCCAGCCGGCCTGCTCGTCGTCGAGCGCGACCACGAGCTTCCCGCAGCGCGCGTAGCCGGTCTCCGTCTGGCCGTCGGCCTCGAGCGCCGCGATCAGCTCGGGGTAGAAGCTCTGCGCCGCGGCGGAGAGCAGGTGGGTGGGCGAGGCGTCGCGCGGCTCGGTCTCGGGCGACACGATCCCGGCACCGGCGTCGGTGGCCCGGCCCGGTGCACGGGCGTCGACGAGCACCACCGACGCTCCCCGGCGGGTCGCTTGCCACGCCGCGGCCGCGCCGACCACCCCGCCCCCGACGACGACGAGATCCGGCATGCCGTCAGCTTGCTCAGTGAGCGGTCGGTCGCGCGTGCACCTCGTTCGACCGCTGACCCCGGCCCACCACGTTGATCGCCTCGACGACGAAGAAGTAGGTCTTCCCCACCTGCAGGCCACGCACGGTGAAGCGCGTGGCGTCACGCGGGAGCGGCGACCGGTTCACCGGGTGGGACGACTCGTGGCCGGGCTTGGTTCCGACGAAGACGGCGTACCCCGTGATGGGGCTCCGACCGTTCGACAGGGGCGCCGCCCACGTGAGCGTCACCCCCTGCGCCCCGGCGCGTGCCTGGAGCTCGACCGGGCCAGGCGCCTGCGGTCGACGCGGGGTGGTGAACGCCTCGTTCGACGCAGCACCCTCGCCGACCAGGTTCACCGCCTTGACGACGAAGTAGTACCTCGTGTCGTTGCGGCCCGGCACGCGGTAGCGCGCCGTGTCCGGTGGCAGCAGCGACGCGTTCACCGGGGTCGTCGACTCGGCGCCGGGCTTGGCGCCCTCGTACACGTTGTACCCGAGGATCGACGACGGCCCGGAGGAGGTAGGCGCCGGAGGGAGCCACTTCAAGGTCACGTTCCGGTTGCCGGCGTAGGCGTGGAGGGTGAGCGGCGCATCGGGCAGCGCACCCGACGACGGTGTCGCGTGGACCTCGTTCGACGCATCGCTCTCACCGACCTCGTTCACCGCCTTGACGAGGAAGAAATAGGTCGTCCCGTTGGTCAGACCAGTGACCGTGTAGCTGGTCGAGGTCGGTGCCAGCGGGTAGGCCGAGACCGGCAGGAGCTCACCGCCGGCATCGGTCGACGCGTACACGTTGTAGCCCGAGATGGCGCTGCCGCCGTCGGAGGTCGGGGCCGACCAGTCCAACGTGACCGAGTGGTGCCCCGGCGTGGCGGCCGACACGACCGGCGCAGTGGGGACCGTGGCCTCGGCCGCGGGCGTCACCGACGCCTCGGCCGACGACGCACCCTCGCCGATCGCGTTCACCGCTCGGACGACGACGGAGTAGGTGGTGCCGTCGACCAGCCCGAGGATCGGGAGCGAGGTCGCCGTCGCCGGCAGCGGCGACGCGTTGACCGGCACCGCTCCCTCGCCCCCGGGCGACGTACCGAGGTAGACGTCGTAGCCGGTGATCGGGCTGCCGCCGTCGAAGCTCGGCGCCGACCAGTTCACGGTGGCCGAGGTGCAGCCGGGCGACGCCGTCACGTCCACCGGAGCACCGGGCACCGTCACCCCGGATCCCGGAGCGGCCGACGCTTCGTTCGACGGAGCGCCTTCACCGATCGCGTTGATCGCCTGCACGACGAACGAGTACGTGGTCCGGTCGGTCAGCCCGGTGGCGTCGAACGAGGTCGCCGACGCAGCCAGCGGCTCGGGGTTCACGGGCGTCGACGCCTCCCCACCGGGAGAGGTGCCCTCGTAGACGTTGTAGCCCGTGATCGGCGTCCCTCCGTCGGAGACGGGTGGCGACCACCGCAGGGTCGTCGAGCCGACGTTCGGTGCGGCGGTGAGCCCGACGGGTGGCCCGGGAGGGCCGGCCAGCGCGCTCGGCGTCGTCGACGCCTCGTTCGACGCGGGGCCCTCGCCGACGTCGTTGACCGCCTTCACGAGGAAGAAGTACGTCGTCCCGTTGTCGAGACCGGTCACCGGGAACGACGTCGCATCGGGTGGCAGCGGAGATGCGTTCACCGGCAGGAGCTCGCCACCAGCGGACGCCGCCGCGTAGATGTTGTAACCCGTGACCGGGCTCCCGCCGTCGGAGTCGGGCGGGTTCCACTGCACGGTGGCCGATCCGTCCCCGGGCAGCGCTTCGATCGCGACGGGACCAGGGACGTCGACCGTCACGGCGCTCGGCGTCACCGACGCCTCGTTCGACGCCGCGCCCTCGCCGCTGTCGTTGATCGCCGTCACCGTGAAGAAGTACGTCGTCCCATCGGTGAGACCCGGCACGTCGAACGACGGGTCGGTCACCGGCTCCGCGTTCACCGGTGTGTCCGACTCCCCACCTAGCGACGTCCCCTCGTAGACGTTGTAACCGGTGACCGCGCTCCCACCGTCCGATGCCGGTGGCGTCCACTCGAGGTGCGCAGCTCCGTCCCCCAGCGTGGCCACCAGATCGGTCGGCGCCCCCGGCACCGTCACCGTCGCGCCGGACGGGGTGGCCGACGCCTCGTTCGACGCCGCACCCTGGCCGATCTCGTTCACGGCCTTCACCGTGAAGAAGTACGTGGTCCCGTTGGTGAGACCGGCCACGTCGAACGACGGGTCGGTCAGCGGCTCCGCGTTCAGCGGCGTGTCGGACTCCTGCCCGGCCGCGCTCGCCTCGTACACGTTGTAGCCCGTGACCGCGCTCCCACCGTCCGACGCCGGTGGTGACCACTCGAGGTGCGCCGATCCGTCTCCCGCCGTCGCTGCGAGGTCGACCGGAGCACCCGGCACCGTTCCCGTCGGCCCGGTCGGCGTCGCCGACGCCTCGTTCGAGGCGACGCTCTCGCCGGCGTCGTTCACGGCCTTCACCGTGAAGAAGTACGTCGTCCCGTTGTCCAGACCGGTCACCGGGAACGAGGTCGTGTCGGGCGGGAGCGGTGAGGCGTTCAGCGGCGTGTCCGACTCCGCCCCGGCGCCCGTCCCTTCGTAGACGTTGTAGCCCGTGATCGGGCTGCCGCCGTCGGAGGCCGGAGCCGTCCAACCGAGGTTCGCCGAGCCGTCTCCGGGCGTCGCCGCGAGGTCGATCGGGGCGTCCGGCGCGGTCGACCCACCGCCGGTCGTCGCGCCGAGCGGGCAGATCGAGCCGTCGCCGACGATGTTGAACGGACCGAGGAAGGTGCCGCCGGTGGAGCCGCTGAACGGCCCGACGTTGACCTGCGCCGCCCAGTTCCCTGCGACGCAGATGTCGCCGTTCACGGCGAGCGGCGGGTACGTGATGGTGCCGATCGCCGCAGCGGTGAAGCCGGCGCCGACGTTGGCCTCGTCCGGGCCGACCTGGAACCAGAGCGGCGACACCGACAGGGTGCCGGTGAGCGAAGCGGTCACGGCGGTGGTCACGCACTCGGTCGTCGGGCTGCCGTCGCCGTCCACGCAGTTCGACGTCACCGAGGCTCCGCGGATGTCGTCCTCGTTGGACCCGGGGATCATGCCGCCCGAGAGCGTGTAGGTCCCCTGGTTGATGGTGATCGTGAGCGTCACCGAGCCCTGCACGCTCCCGCCGACGACGAAGTAGAAGCCGCCGATGCCGGGGATGCTCAGGTCGGGGATGCCGATCTGCTCGCAGGCCGAGATGCTGCCCGACAGCGACACGCTGATGACGATCGGGCTGGTCACGTTCAACGTCGCCGATCCGACGAGCGCCTCGGGGATGCCGAGCGCGGACTTCGAGAGGCCGTAGCCGGCGTCCAAGCCGATGCCACCACCCGTCACCGAGCCGTTGATCGAGAGACCGGTCGACGTGCCCGACGCGCCGTTGATGCCGCAGGCCTTGCTGTCCGCCGCGGAGCTTCCCGCGAGTTGCACGCCCCAGTTGAAGTTGAAGGGCGGGGTGGGCCCGAGCGTGCTGTGGTGCTCGCTGAGGTACATGAACTCGTCGGCGCAGCCGCCCGGGAGCAGGACGGTGCAGGCGACCGGGCTGGTGCCGTTCGTCTGGTCGGCGAGCTGCACTGCGATGCCCTCGTTGTCCTGCGAGGCGGACGACTTCGGCGGCACCACGCTGTAGTGGGTGTCGTCGACCGCGGTGATCGCGTTCGTCGCGACGTCGCCGAACCACGCGGCGATCGGCGCTGCGACACCACTGGACGCGACGTTCACGCTTCCCGTCCCCGGTGCGGCGCTGGTGCCGCCGCTGACCGGTCCGTAGGGCGGGTTCACGTCGCTCACCAACGGGGTGGCGTCGGTATCCGGGGTCGACGCGGTCGCGGTCGACCGGCCGAACTCGGAACCGTGGTCGTAGAGGATCACGTCGACCTTGTCGCCGGGTTGGATCGAGTAGCCCGGGCAGGTCGGGCCGAGGTTGCCCACCTGCAGGATGAGCGTCGAGTCAGATGACGCACCGATGATCACCTTGCAGGTCGAGAAGGTGTCGGTCAGCCGGCCCGCCTGCCAGCCGCTGTGGCCGTCGTCGTTGTCGACGATCGCCACCATCGCCGCGTCGTCGGACACCTGCTCACCGATGGACGCAGGGTCGGCGACCGGGAGCCCGGTGCCGGTCACCACGATCGTGACGGCGCAGTTCGTCCCCGAGGTCGGACCGATCGCACAGGCGTCGGGACCACCGGTCCGCACGCCCACGACCGGCGACAGCGAGAAGGAGCCGGTCGCCGCCGAGGCCGGCCCTGCGGTGATCAGACCGACCGCCGCGAGCGCGACCACCACCACCGTCGCCACCGCGCTCCGGACTGCGCCGGCCTGTCCTGAGAACCTCCGCACCGTTCGCCCCCCTGGGTCGAGACCGCTGACGAAGGCACGATGACCGAGGTCTGTTACACCGGCGCGTCAGGCCCAGAAGGAGCTGCCCACCCCAGATGAGCGCACGATTCGACACCGACACGGCCGTGGTCCCGAACGGCGACGGCAGCTACGCCGCCCGCATGGACGGCGGGTGGTGGATCCAGCGCGGGCCGAACGGCGGCTACGTCGCCGCGGTGCTCGTGCAGGCACTGACCGCGTCGGTCGACGACCGGGACCGACCGCTCCGCTCGCTGACCGTCCACTACCTCGCCCCCGCGGTCGAGGGTCCAGTGGAGGTCGAGGTGAGCACCGACCGGAACGGACGCACGATCCGGTTCGTCTCGGCCCGGATGCTCCAGGGCGAGCGGCTGATCGCGATCGCCCGCGCCGCGTACGCCGTGCCGAACCCGGCCGGCCCGGCCTTCGCCGATGCCACCTTCCCGGCCTACGCCCCGCCCTCCGACGACGACGGCCGGTCGCAGCCGGTGGGCATCGTCCCCATGCGCGATCGCTACGACTACTCCCACGTCCTCGGCGCGCCGTGGGACGGCCCGAGCAGCCAGGCCGAGACCGGAGGATGGATCCGGCTGCGCGAACCGCGGCCGTACGACGCCGCGCTCGTCGTTGCGCTGACCGACGCCTGGTACCCGGCGATCTTCACCCGCGTGCAGGAGCCGATGGGCGTGCCGACCATCGACCTGACCGTCCACATCCGGTCGGTCGACGCGCTGCGGCTCATGCGACCCGAGGACTGGATGGCGGTCCGGTTCCGCACGACCGTCGCGAGCGAGGGCTTCCTCGAGGAGGACGGTGAGCTGTGGACTCCCGACGGCACCCTCGTCGCCCATTCCCGCCAGCTCGGGCTGATCCTCGCTCAGTAGGGCCCGTACCGCCCGCCCGACGGCAGGTAGGTGATCGACACCGGCCGGAACGTCGCCGGGTCGAGCACCTCGAGGGTCTGGTCGGTGAGCAGCATCGGCCGGCCGGCCACCACCAGCACCCGGCTGACGCTCGGCCACGGCGCCACCGTGCAGAGGAAGACGGCGGCCTTGCCGGCCTGGTCGGGCTCGTACTGGGCCACCATCGCGTCGTCGACCAGCGAGCACTGGTAGCGGGGCCAGTCGATCTCCTTCAGGCCCTTGTCCGCGCAGCCCAGCACCACGCCACCGGCGGGGATGAGCTTCTTCGCGTCGGGGTTGGTGACCTGGACGACCGGGCACGGCGGCGGCGTCGCGTTCGGCTTGTCGGCGGTCGGGAACGCCACCTGCGTGACCTGGCCGTCGGTGCCGAGCACGGTCGCGTTGTTGCCACCGGGCGTGCCGAGCTGCGTGTTCTGCACGCCCCACATCGCGAGCTTCCGCTGGGGCCAGTAGGTGAACGCGTGGTGGTCGGAGCCGACCTCGTCGCTCGACCACGGCCGCTCCCAGGTGCTGATGATCGCCGGGGCGTCGGCGTTGCTCACGTCGAGCAGATCGGCCCGCACCCAGGTGCGGGTCATCTCGTGGCGACCCTCCCCCACGGTGTCGTACCGGGTGCCCACCACCAAGGCGCGCCGGCCGGGCAACGGGTGGAAGTAGCCGACCGTGCTGTGCAACGTGACGGTGCCGGCCCGCCGTGGTGCGCTCGGCTTCGACACGTCGATGACGTCGACCTCGCGCCCGAGCGTGCCCGTCGAGATGAGGATGCGCCCGTCGATGAAGCGGACCGCGCTGACGTCACCCTTGCCGTCGGCGAGGTCGTCGATCTTCGACGCGACCCGCAGGCCGCCCTTCCCGTCGGGGCTGAGGATCGTGAGGTCCACGCCGAGCTTCAGCTGCTGGTCCCACGGTGTGCCCTTGGTGGTGACGACGGCGAGCGAGTCGCCGACCTCACCGAAGGCGAACTGCCCGATCGTCGATCCGTCGACGATGCCCGACCCCTCGTAGGTCGGCGCTGCCTTGTCGGCGAAGGTGAACTCGTGGATCGCGGTGCGCCAGTCGTCGAACTTCAAGCGCTCCCGGTCGATCGGGTCGACCCACACGTCCGAGCTGATGGCGACCTTGTCGGTGCCCGCGTAGAGGGTCGTGGCCGGGGCGAGGATGGCCGTGCCGGCCGGCTCGAAGCGCCCCGCCCCCAGGGGGAACGTGACCATCGAGGTCATCGCCACCCCAGAGAAGGTGTCGGGGACGTGCACCCGCTCGCAGGGCACCAGCGGGTGCGCGGCGTCGCCCTTCCGCTGCCAGTCCGGGATCCAGTCGGCCGCGCTCGACGTGGCCACCGACCGGCGGTTCTCCTCGAGCGCCTTCGGCACCGAGTTCGGCGTGGTCGGGATCACGAAGCCGAGGTCGGCCATGTTCGAGGTGGTGACCAGCCGCACCTGTCCGTCCACCAACCGGGCCGACACGAGCGACCCCTCGACCCGCACCCGGTCGGTCACCTTCGGCGCAGCCGGGTCGGTGGCGTCGACGAAGGTGACGGTCATGAACGACGTCGTGGCCCGCGTGGCCGACGGGTCACCCTCGACCGGTTTCGAGACCTCGGACTCGGTCCCGAAGATCGCGACCCGACCGTTGGTGACGAGCAGATCGTTCACGGTCGGGTCAGGAGCCCGATCCTCGTCGTCGGCGTCCTTCGGCGCGGCCGGGGTGACGTCGAGGGTCGAGACCACGTGCGGGGTCCCCGAGGTGTCGGTGATGCGCAGGTCGCCCTTGCCGTCGAGGTCGTAGACGAGCGACCCCGCCGCCTTCACGTGGTCGAGCTCGTCGACCCCCTCGACCTGGACGTTGGTACCGAGGGTCGTGCCGTCCGTCGCCGCCGCCGGCTGGCTTGCTTGCGTGGTCAGCTCCGAGTTGAACGCGGCGTCCGTCGCCGAGCTCGTTCGGGCCCCCACCAGGTTGAACACGCCGTAGGTGTCACCGAACCCACGGCTGCCGACGTGCTGCGCGCCGACGCGGCGGAGATCGGTGATCAAGCCGTTGCAGTCGCCGAAGGTCGAGACGCTGCTGACGAGCTGCACCTTGGTCGGATCGATCGGTTGTGGCGCGAGCGACGCCAGGAGGCGTTCGACCTGCGCCGGTGATGACCGGCGCGTGGCGTTCGCCGCGACGGTCTTCGTCTTCCCATCGGAGCGCGCGATCAGCAGGCCGCCGAGCAGCGCGACCACCGCGACCGCCGCCACCGCGACCAGCCCGGAACGCCGCACGCGGCGGCGCATCGCCGCGACCTCCACGGCCGACGGCGAGATCGCGCTGCTGCGCCGGCGGAGCCGCGCGCCAGCCGCCGACAGGACTGGGTCGTCGTCGCCGTCGGGCGGCGGTGCGGGATCGATGTGCTCGTTCATGTCGGGTCTGCCTTCACCTGCTCGTCCGTCTGGTTCGTGAGTGACGACCGGAGCGATGTCCGGCCGCGGTGGAGCAACGACTTCGCGGCGGGCAGGCTGACCCGCAAGGTCTCGGCGATGTCCTCGACGCTCAGGTCGGCGCCGTAGCGCAGCGCGATCGCGCTGGCCTGGTCGCGCGGAAGTGCTCGCACCGCCGCCCACACGCCGTTGTCATCGAGCGCAGCCAGCGGGTCGTCGCTGACCTCGGACGCAGCCATCGCGCCGAAGCGCTGCACCGCCCGGATCTCGTTCGACGACCGCCGGTGCACCGAGATGGCCTCGTTGATCGCCACCCGCCGGACCCAGGCACCCGGCCGGTCGAGCTTGGAGACCCGCTTCCAACGCCGGAAGCAGCGCTCGAAGGCCTCCTGGACGATCTCCTCGGCTCGGTGCGAGTCGCCGACGATCGCGGTCGCAGCCGCGACGAGGCCACGGCTCTCGGTCTCCACCAGGTCCCCGAAGTCGCTCATCGTCACTCCGACGAACACACGCACGATCCTGCTCCCAGGTCGCGCACCGCTGCTTCACGGGTCCCGCACCGGGCCGTCGCGCCGCCGGTCTCCGGTTCGGCGTTCGGCTGGGTTCTCGGTGGTGTCGTGTGTGGTGGGTGGTGCGGCGTCGGGGTCGAAGAGGCGGTCTCTGGCGGTCTTGAGCTTGTGGTGGAAGGGGCAGAGGAGTTGGAGGTTGGTGAGGCTGGTGGGGCCGTTCTTGCTGTAGGGCTGGAGGTGGTCGCGCTGCAGCCGGGCTTTCTGTGAGCAGCCGGGGTAGCTGCAACGGAACCCGTCGCGGATCAACAGGGCATCACGGACCTCGGCGGGCACGTAGCGACCCCAGCGCACGACCCGCTGGACCTCGACACCGTTCTTCAACACACCGATCAGGAACGCGTCGCCACCCTCGAGGATCTGTCTGACGATCGAGGCGGGAACCGGGGCGCCGTCCATCTCACAGCTCCCGCCCTCGCGGAGTGTCTGGAGGTCGGCGACCACGTACACGTCCTTGGGGCCACCGGCTGGTGCGGCGCTGCCGCCGGCGGCGGCGACGGCCATGGCGACGAGGGCATCGGCGTCGATCGCTTCGAACGATTCGCGGCGGCCCTCAGC
>JAFBAD010000380.1 GCA_019247975.1 Acidimicrobiia bacterium | reverse complement strand
CCGACGTGGAACGGCAACGAGTTCCTGCTGGCCGACGGGAGCCGGGCGATCATCCGGACGCTCACCCCGCTCCGCTTCGATCCCGACGCCCGGCAGCTCGACGTCGAGATCGTCCTCCACGGCCATGGCCCGCTCTCCGCTTGGGCTCGGTCTGCCGACCCGGGCTCGCCGGTCGCGCTCTCGGGCCCCGGACGCGGCTACTCGATCGACACCGGCGCGCCCGCGTTCCTGCTGGCGGGCGACGAGAGCGCCATCCCCGCCATGGGCCAGCTGCTGGAGGCCCTGCCACGGGAGGTGCCGGTGCAGGTCTGCATCGAGGTGGCGCATTCCGACGCCGTGCTGACGTTGCCCGCCCACCCGCACGCCGAAGTCGAGTGGCTCGAGCTGCCGGCTGACGGCACCCCCGGCGATGCGATGGCCGCCGCCGTGCAGCGCACGGACGTCGCTCCCGACACCCGGGTGTGGGTCGCCGGCGAGGCCGCCGCCGTGCAACGCATCCGGAGGTACTGCTTCGAGGAGCGAGGGCTCCCTCGGGCCCACGCGACGATCCGCGGCTACTGGAAGCGCGGGCGCGCCGGCGACGATTGAGCGCTCAGGCCGCGGTGGCGTCGCCGAACCAGGCATCGCGAGTGCTGATCGCTTCGCCGCTGGGGTGGCGGTAGGTCGGGGTGGGGATGTCGGCGGCGCGTGCGGCGTCGCCCGGTGACCGGTTCGGCGGTATGGGCTTGCCGGTGGGGTCGAGCCTCCGGTTCCATCGGTCGGTCACGGTCAGCCCGTCGGGGTCATCGGCGTCGCCGGTGATCGAGATGACACCGTTGTGCAACAGGCGGTGGTGCCGGCGGCACAGGCAGCAGAGGTTGTCGGTGTCGGTCGGGCCACCGTCTTCCCAGTGCACGATGTGGTGGACCTGGATGCCTCGACTGTTCGGGCAGCCCGGTACCCGGCAGCCGCCGTCACGACGCTCGACGAGGCGACGGGTGCGGTCGGGGACGATGTGCTGGGCTCGACCGACCGACACCGGGACGCCGTCGACCCGGAGGACCGGGGCGACCGTGGCGTCACAGAGCAGGTAGCGGCGCAGCCGATCGGGTAGCACCGATCCGAGGTGGGCCTGGAGCCGCAGCGTGTCGGTCTCGTCGTGCTCGCAGTCGAGGTGCCACAGCACGCGGTGCCGGTCCGAGTCGGGCCGCTCCGAAGCGCCGGCCCGCTGCGAGCGTTCGCACACGAGCAGGAGCGCGTCGATCCAGTCGATCGCCGCACGGTCCTCGGTGCCGGCGGCGTCGTTGAACAACCGGTCCCGCGCGGCGACCAGTGCCGCCTCGATGGTCGCGCCTTCGTCCAACGGTGCTTCGGCTCGGAGCCACCAACGGTGCTCGTCGGCGCCGAAGCCCATCGATCGTCGTTCCTCGACCGGCTCGGTGGGGGTGGGTTCGTCCGAGAACTGGTACTTCGACAGGATCCGGGACAGCTGGGACACGGTCATCTGCGGGGTCTGCCCCGCGATGTCCTCGTCCTTCTCGGCCGGCGCGTACTTCGCGACGATCGCGGCCTGGTCGACGGTGATCTCACCCGCGTCGAGCAGTGCCGCGTGCAGCGGCAGCTCCTCGCGACGACGGGCGATCGAGACCAGCTGCCGAGCCCGACCCGCTGAGACCCCGCATCGCCAGGCCACCCAGTGCTCCGGGGACAGGATCCCGTGCCCGACCCACAGCTCGCCCTCGAGGACCCGGGCGATGATCGCGACCAGGCGGGCCTCCGCGGCGTTGATGATCCCGCACACCTCGGCGACGTCGCGCACCGCAGCGTCGATCGCGTCGGTCTCCTGCATGACGTAAGGGTACATATGTTCGAAGCACAAATCAAGCGCAACAGATCGATCCATTGACGGATTTTCCACCTCCCGACGAAAGTGGGCCGCCTGCCGTGCGGATGACATGCTCGGGAGGTCGGACACGGGAGGAGAACCAGGCTGTGACAGGGATGTGCGAAGGGCGCGTGGCGATCGTGACCGGGGCCGGCCGGGGGATCGGCCGGGAGTACGCGCTGATGCTCGCCGAGCAGGGCGCCAAAGTCATCGTGAACGACCTCGGTGGCTCGCGTGACGGCACCGGCGCCGACGTGAGCCCGGCCCAGCAGGTCGTGGACGAGATCGAAGCGATGGGCGGCGAGGCCGCCGTCAACGGCGCGGACGTGAGCGACTTCGCCGCCGCGAAGGAGATGATCGACCAGGCGATCGACACGTTCGGTGGGCTCGACGTCGTCGTGAACAACGCCGGCATCCTGCGCGACCGCATGTTGACCAACATGACCGAGGACGAGTGGGACCTCGTGATCAAGGTCCACCTCAAGGGCACGTTCGCGCCTGCTCGGCACGCAGCCGCCTACTGGCGGGAGCGGGCGAAGGCGGGCGAGACCAACGACGCCCGCCTCATCAACACGACCTCGGTCTCGGGCATCTACGGCAACCCCGGTCAGACCAACTACGGCGCCGCGAAGCAGGGCATCGCCGGCTTCACCTTCATCGCTGCGCTCGAGCTGCAGCGCTACGGCGTGACGGTGAACGCGATCGCACCGGGCGCGCTCACCCGGCTGACCGAGGACCTCGGCCCGGGCGACCGGAGCGAGGAGGAGAAGGCGGCGATGTCACCCCGGTGGGTCGCGCCGCTGTGCACCTGGCTCGCCAGCCCGCAGTCCGCCGGCGTCACCGGGCGGGTGTTCGAGGCCTCCGGGCGGGTGCTGGCCGTGGCCGAGGGATGGCACCGTGGCCCGACGGCGGCTGCGGTCGACGACCCGACCGAGGTCGACGCAGTCCTGCGGGAGCTGCTGAGCAGCACCCGTGCACCAGCGGGCATGAACGGCCAGGACCTCCCCGGCTGGGAGGGCCGCTGAGGCCACCCGTACCCTGACGCCGTGCTCGGGCCCGACGACCGCCACTTCGTCATCGACATGGACGTCTCGGCGTTCCTGCTCAGCGCGACGCGCTCGCTGGTGCAGGCACCCCTCACCGATGCGGTGCGGTCGCCGGGTGGTGGGGCGTCGATCGGCATGCTCGTCACGATGGTCGACCTCGGTGCATCCGACCCGGCGATGGTCGCCTGCCGTCCGGACTGGACCGCGACGCAGGACGTCGCGCTGCACGGCGCGGGCCCCCTCACCGAGGGGCCGATCGTCGTCGACGCGCAGCTGCTGCGGGTCGGTTCCAAGGTCATCGTGGTCGCCGCTCGCGCCTACGACGGCCACGGGATCGAGGACTTCGACGCGCTCCGCAAGGCCATCGACGACGGGCAGCCGGCATCGACCTGCGGACCCACCCTTGCGGCATCCGGGCTGCTGACCTTCGCCCGCATCCCCGGGTCCGCTGCGCCCGGCATGGAGGAGTACGACCCGGCCAGCTGGATCGGCGAGGTCCGCCCCCGCCTCGAGCGCACGCCGGCCACGGGCTCCATGTACGAGCGCCTGGGCGCTCGCACGCTCGACGGGGCAACGGGACGTTTCGAGCTCGAGCGCACGCCCTACGTCGCCAACAGCATCGGCACGATCAACGGCGGCGTGCTCGCGGTCCTCGTGGAGGTGGCCGCCGAGGCGGTCAGCCCCGGTCGCGTCGCGACCGACGTGCAGATCCACTTCCTGTCCCAGCTGAAGGTGGGTCCGGCCCAGACCCGAGCCGACGTCCTGCGCCACGCCGGAGATCACACGGTGGTGAGCGTCGAGGTGGTCGACGCCGGCAACGACGACCGCCTCCTCGCGCTGGCGACGGTCACGCTCCAGTAGCAGCGCTCAGCCGGGCAACACGTCCGCGCGCGACGCGATGATCTGGCGCAAGCGGGTGTCGGCCGCCTCGGTCGAGTGGTCGTCGGTGAAGACGTACGGGCGGCCGCGACGGATCGCGTCGAGCACGTTCGTCGCGACAGCGGACGGCTCCACGGTGCCGATCGGGTTCATGCCGGTGCGGATGGCGCCCGGCATCACCACGCTCACGCCGACCGGAGCGCTCGCCGCCTCGAGCTCGCCCCGCAACACGTCGGACAGCCCGAGCACGCCGTGCTTCGCGACCGTGTACGGCGCGATCCCCGGGCGGGCGATCACCGCAGCCATCGACGCGACGTTCACCACGTGACCCTCCTCGCCGGTCGCGAGGATGCGCGGCACGAAGGCATGGACCCCGTGGATCACACCCCAGAGGTTCACGTCGAGGACGCGGTGCCACTCCTCCAGCGACAGCTCCCAGCTGTTGCCGCCGTTCACGATGCCGGCGTTGTTCACCGCGATGTGCAACCCGCCGAAGCGGTCGACGACCTCCTGCGCGACGTCCGACACGGCATCGGGATCGCGCACGTCGAGCGGGACGGCATCGGCGACGCCGATTGACGATGCAGCCTGCGCGAGGGCCTCGCCGTCGAGGTCGGTCATGAGCACCCGCAACCCGGCCGCCGCGAGCGCCTCGCTGACCGCCAGGCCGATCCCGCTGGCGGCGCCGGTCACGACGGCCGCTCGTCCCTCCACGCGCTCCATGCCGGGACCGTACGTGGTCCCGGGCCGATCAGCGATCGGCGCCGGAACGGGCCCGGTGCTCGGCCGCGACGCGCTTCGCCCGGTACGTCGGGACGTCGGGCCGGCAGCGCTCGGCGGCGGCGAACCAGCGGGCCGCCTCGGCGGCGTCGCCCAGTTCGAAGTGGCTGACCCCCATGCCGTGGTACGCACCGGCGCGGAAGATGTCGCGCTCGAAGGCCAGGCACGGGTCGACGAGCGTGTCCGGATCGACCGACGCAAGCCGCTCGAAGCCGGCTCGCGCGTCGGCCCACCGAGCTTCGGCGAGCGCGACGTTCGCGTCGACCCAGTCGACCTGGTGCGAGTGCGGCAGGCGGCCGCGCATCTCGTCGACGAGCATCCGGGCCGTGGTGGCCCCGCCACGACGATCGTCGGCGAGCACCAGGGTGGCCAGGGCCGAGTAGCAGAGCACGTCGAGCGGGTTGGCCTCGGCCCGCTCGCGAGACGCATCGACACCGGCTCGCCACGCCTCCTCGGCGGCGTCCGGATCGCCGAGCCCGAGGTGGATCGACCCGAGGTGGTACCAGAGGTAGCCGCGACCGGGATCCGTACGGACCTGCCGCTCGACGAGGGGCAGGTTGCGGTGGTGCTTGGCGGTCTGGTCGCCTACGTAGCCGAGGTGGTCGATGGCGAGGCTGGTGCACACGATGCGGTGACCCTCGGCCTCGAGCCGGGTCAGCGCCGGGACCATCGTCTCGTGGATGCGCCCTTCGTAGCGGATGTCGGGCCGGTTGCGGAACAGGCGGTACTCCCAGTAGCGGGTGAGGTCGGGATGCACCGAGAAGCGGCAGCGGGCGGCGACCACCGCGGGGTCGGCGAGCGCGTCGAGGTCGGCCGCGGCGAGGCCGTTCACCACCCGCTCGTCGGCGTCGATGTAGAGGATCCACTCGGACGTCGCGAGGTCGAGCGCGGTGTTGCGGGCCGCCGCGAAGTCGTCCTGCCACGTGGTCTCGTGGACCAGGGCGCCCGCAGCACGCGCGATCTCGAGGCTGCGGTCGGTGGAGCCGGTGTCCACCACGACGATCTCGTCGACGTGATCAGCCGCGATCGCGAGGCACTCCTCGAGGTACCGCTCCTCGTCCCGCACGATCATCGCGGCGGTGATCGACGGACGGGTCACGCGTGCGCGTCGACGCCCGCCAGCGCGCCGCGCAACGTCGCGACCGTGTCCTCCGGTGTGCCGCGCCGGAGGCTGAAGGCCGGCGCGGTGCGAAGGAGCGCCGCGACGGTCGACGCGACCGCCGGCGACTCCAGCCCCGGATGGTCGAAGAGGTGCTCGGTGATCAAGGGCAGCGCGCGGGCGGTCGGCAACGGCTCGACGCGCGCATCGGCGCCTGCGTCGGTGTCCGAGAGGAGCACGCACGCGTCGACCGGTCCGCAGCGCAGCTGCCACCCGATCCCGCACTCGGTCGGGTCGAACGCGGTGATCGTCTGCGGCGCACCGTCGATCCAGGCGGTCGTCGTCGGCAGCGACGCGAGCAGCGGGGCCAGCTCGGGGACGTGGCGCTCGACGCCCGGCTTGCAGTGGAAACGACGGGGGAGCGCGACCGCGTCGCCGTCGCGCAGGTGGACGCGCTCGTCGCCTTCCACCGGGTGGCCGTCGAAGAGGAGGCGGAGCGCGAGCGTCGTCTTGCCGGCGCCCTTGGGACCGGCGACGAGCACGCGGACGCCGTCGATCGTGGCGAGCGCCCCGTGGAGCGCGACCCAGCCGGCCTGCTGGAGCAGTTCCGCGGCCAGCCCGTAGCACCGCTGGTAGACGACGAAGACGACGTCGTCGGCAGACGCGAGCTCCGCGACGGGCTCAGCGTCCTCGCTCAGCTGGTACGGCCCGGCACCCGTGACCGTGTAGCGCACCGGGCGCGCGGCAGTCCACGGCGGCGTCGCCTCGTTGCGCAGGTACCTGAGGTGCCGCGCGAGCGCCTGGTCCTCGACGTCGATCCGAACGGCGACGTCGAGGATGTCGGACGCTAGAGCGAGACGTTCGACGATTGAGCTCCTGCTGCGTTCATGCTCATGCTGCTCATCGAGAACGACGTCACCACAGGCACCGTGAAGGCGCTCGCCGCCACGAGCCTCTTCAGGAACGTGCGGCGGCTCGCCTCGATGTGGTCGAACCCGTCACCCAGCTCATCCATGTGCGCTTCCCCTCTGTGCGGCTCGCAGAGTAGCGCACCTGCGCCCGTATGCTCCGCATCATGGCGGCGGATGCCGGACGGGAGATCGCCGTGCTCCGGCGGGCCGCCCGCACCGATGCGGATCCGAGTGAGCTGCGCGACCTCGCGGCGGCCGGCGTCGACTGGCCCCGGCTGCTCGAGGTGGCCGGCGTGCACGGCATCAAGACGCTGCTCTGGTGGGCTCTCAGCCAGGCCGGCGACGGTGCGGTTCCGCCCGAGGCGGCCGGTCACCTCCAGGACTTCTTCCATCGCAACGCCGCGCACGGCCTGCTGATGCAGCGAGAGGCGATCCGCCTCCTGGACCTGTTCGGCGGCCACGCCATCTCGGCGATCCCGTACAAGGGGCCGATCCTGGCGTCGAGCGTCTACGGCAACGTGGCCCTCCGCACCTACGACGACCTCGACATCGTCGTCCGGCCGCGCGACGTCGACCGTGCACTGGAGCTGCTGCTCGACGACGGCTACACGCTCGTGCACACCGGCGACGAACGGGCCCGGGACGAGGCCCATCGGTGGAACCACACGCTGCGCCGCGCCGACGGCCGCGTCACCGTGGAGCTGCACTGGACCTTCGCGCCGAAGTCGTGGCGGTTCCTGCGCGACATCGAACCGCTGTGGTCGCGCCTCGAGCGGTGGGACGTCGGTGGCGGGGTGCAGGTCGAGGGGATGAGCGCAGAGGATCTCCTCACCGTCCTCTGCGTCCACGGCGCGAAGCACTGGTGGGTGCGTCTGCTGTGGGTCGCGGACATCGCCGAGCTCGTGCGGTTGCGTCCGGCGATGGACTGGGACGGGCTGCTCGACCGCGCTCGAGGCGAGGGCGCGCTGCGGCTCACGCTGATCGGCCTCGCGCTGGCCGAGGAGGTGCTCGACGCGCCCCTGCCCCACGTCGTCCGCGACGAGATCCGGCGTGACCCCCGCGTGCGCGCGGTGTCGGCCCGGCTGCGCGAGTCGCTGCTCGTCGCACATCCCGTCGAGCAGTCGGGTCGGCCTGCGTCGAAGCTCTACCGCGCGATGCGGGAGCGGCGGCGCGAACAGCTCGCGTACCTCGTGTACCCGAACGAGGAGGACCTCGCGTCGGTGTCGCTGCCGGCCGGGCTCACCGGTCTCTACTGGGCGGTGCGGCCGGTGAAGCTCGCGACGAAGTACGTCGTGGAGCCGGTCGGGCGCGTCGCACGGTCGCTCAGGTCGTCGCGGTCCTGATCGCGTCGGCGAACTGCTCCGGGTCGGTGATCGCCGGGATGTGCCCCGTCTCGAAGGGAACGACCGTCGGGGCGTGGGGGAGCCGCTCGATCATCTCGAGCTGGAGCTCGTAGGGGACCGGCCGATCGAGCGCGGTCGTGATGTAGGTGACCGGCACGTCACCGGCGCGCGACCAGTGCACCGGCTGCAGGTAGTGGTGCATCGTGTCGACGACGCACCGGATCGGATCGACCACGAACGTGAGCGTCTCGTCGTCGAGCGGCGGCCCGTACGCGTTGCGGAACTTCTCGGGATCGTCCGGCGGTCCGGGCGTGAGCAGCGGCGGGCCGCCGTTCTCGGCGCGCTCGAGCGCGATGCGCACGCCCTCGGCGTGGCGGGGCTGCATGCAGTCGAGACCCAGGCCGCCCTCGGGTGGGATCGACGCCGCGTTCAACACGACGTGCTCCACCCGTCCACCGAGCGCAGCGACGACACCCGGCACGACGAGGCCACCGGACGAGTGCGCGACGAGCACGAACGGCGGTGACAGCCCCGAGGCAGTCACGTCGGCGACCACCGACGCGACCTCGTCGTCGACGGTCAGCGTGGCGAGGTCGCCCGGCTTGGTGCCGCGCCCCGGGAGGTCGACGGCCAGCGCCGGCCGGTCGAGGCGGGGGATCAGGCGGTCCCAGAACCGGGCGGTGGCGCCACCGCCGTGGACGAGGACGATGCTCGCCGCAGCCATCCGGCGACTCTAGGAGGGCGCTGGAGCGCATCATCCCCCGAACCAGGGAGGCGAAGCGACAGAGCCTGCCGCTACGGTCGCATCGCCCCGGTCCTCCGAACCGCCCGCCGGAGGACCGGGGCACTCGCGCCTAGCCTGGGCCGGGCATGGTCCTCGTGCTCGCCGGCGTGCTCGCCGTGGTCGCTGCGGTCCGCTCGACCTGGTCGCCCTGCGGCCTCTCCGTGCTCTCGACGGTCACGCCGATGGCCGAGCGGGGCCGCGGCCACCGCTTCTGGGTGACCGCGCTCTGGTTCGTCGCAGGAGCGCTCCTGGGCGGCGCGACGCTCGGCGCCGTCGCCGCCGTCGGAGCCGCCGCCTTCGGAGGCCTCTCGACGGACGCGGCGCTGGTGATCGGCGGCGCCGCAGCCCTGATCGGCGCCGTCGTCGACACCGGGCTCCTGGGCGTCCGGCCACCGTTCTTCAAGCGCCAGCTCGACGACGCCTGGCTCGACCGCTACCGCGGCTGGGTGTACGGCCTCGGCTTCGGCTGGCAGATCGGCGTCGGCTTCGCGACGTACATCATGACCACCGCCGTCCCGGTCACCCTCGCCCTCGCCGCGCTCTCGGGGCGACCGGCGTTCGCCTTCGGCGTCGGGCTCCTGTTCGGGTTCGTGCGCGGTTCGGCGATCGTCGTAAGCGCACCGGCCACCAGCACCGCGGCCCTCGCCGCCATCCACCGCCGGTTCGCGGCGCTGGAAGCCCCGGTGCGGCAGGCGACCGTGGTCGCCCTGACCGCGGTCGGCGCAGTTGCCCTCGGGGCCGGCGCGCCGTGGGCGCTCGCCAGCGCGCTGGTTGCGATCGCCGTCGTGCTGGGCGTGCTCCGGGTGCTGAGCCGGCCCACCACGGTCGCTCAGGAGCTTCCCAGGTAACTCCCAGCTTCCGCTGCGAGCATGCAGGACATGGCTGGTGAGACGCTCCTGCTCGTCGACGACGAGGAGAACCTCCGCTCGATGCTGGACGCTGCGCTCCGGCACATGGGCTTCGACGTGCACCCGGTGGCGAGCGGCCGTGAGGCCCTCGAGGCGGTGCCGAAGGTCCGGCCGGACCTCATCGTCCTCGACGTGATGCTGCCCGACCTCGACGGGTTCGAGGTCTGCCGCCGGCTGCGCAGCGAGGGCAGCCGCGTCCCGGTCCTCTTCCTCACCGCTCGCGACGCCACCGAGGACAAGGTCCGGGGCCTGACGCTGGGCGGTGACGACTACCTCGTGAAGCCGTTCAGCCTCGAGGAGCTCGTCGCCCGCGCCCAGGCCGTGCTGCGTCGCTCGGGCCTCGCGCAGGCCGACACCGTCCTGCGCCTCGCCGATCTCGAGATGGACGACGAGGCGCACCGCGTGAAGCGGGCCGGCGCCGAGGTCGCGCTCTCGCCGACCGAGTACAACCTGCTCCGCTTCCTGCTCGTCAACCAGGGTCGCGTGATGTCGAAGGCGCAGATCCTCGACCACGTCTGGCAGTACGACTTCGGCGGCGACGGTGGCGTCGTCGAGACCTACATCGGTTACCTGCGCCGCAAGGTCGACAACGTCGAGCCCCGCCTGATCCACACCATCCGGGGCGTCGGGTACACGTTGCGGGAGCAGCAGTAGATGTCCCTCCGGGCCCGCCTCGTCCTCGGCATGGGCCTGGTCGCGATCGTCCTGGTGGCGACCGCGGTGATCATCACGCGCGCCACGAAGGCGAACCTGCTCGACCAGGTCGACCAGCGGCTCGTCGCGGCGACCCACCAGGGCCAGTTCAGTGGGGGGCCGGGGGGAGACCCGGACGAGGGTCCCCGCAGCGACGCCTACGTGGGGATCGTCGCCGACGGCTCGCTCCAGACCCTCGTCCACTCGTACTACGGCTCGACCACCGCTCTCGCGGATCCGTCGGTCCCGGCCAGCAGGCTGTCCGGACACGGCGACGAGCAGCCCTTCACGGTGGGCAGCAAGGGGTCCGACGTCCGCTACCGGGCGAAGAAGGTCGTGGTGCAGACCCGGTTCGGGCCGCCGCAGCCGGGGATCATCGCCCTCCCGCTCGCGGACGTCGATGCCGCCGTCGACCGGCTCATCCGCGTCGAGATCGTCGTCACCGCGATCATCCTCGGGTTGCTCGCGCTGGTGACGTACTGGGTGCTGCGCCTCGGCGTGCGACCGATCAAGACCATGACCGCCACCGCGACCGCGATCGCCGGCGGCGACCTGTCGCACCGCGTCCCGGACGTCGCTCCGGGCACGGAAGCCGGCGAGCTCGGCACCGCGCTCAACCAGATGCTGACCAAGATCGAGGACGCGTTCGACGAGCGCACGCGCAGCGAGGCGCGGCTCCGTCGGTTCGCGGCGGACGCCTCCCACGAGCTGCGCACGCCGGTGGCGACCGTGCGCGGGTACGCCGAGCTCTACCGGGCCGGCGGGCTGCAGGATCCGGACGAGCTCTCCGAGGCGATGCGGCGCACCGAGCAGGAGGCGATCCGCATGGGCAGCCTCATCGAGGACCTGCTCCTGCTCGCCCGCCTCGACCAGGGCCGGCCGCTCGAGGTCGGTTCGGTCGACCTCGCCGCCCTCGCCCGTGACACGGTGGCCGACGCACGGGTGGTCCATCCCGAACGGGACCTCTCCGCCGAGGCGCCCGACCCGATCGTGGTGCGAGGCGACGACGGCCGCCTGCGCCAGGTCGTGGCCAACCTCGTCGGCAACGCCATCGTGCACACGCCTCCGGAGACCAGGGTCGTCGTGCGGGCCCGGGTGTTCGGCCCCGAGGCGATGATCGAGGTCAACGACGACGGCCCCGGCATGAGCCAGGAGGTGGCCGACCAGGCCTTCGAGCGGTTCTACCGGGCCGACCCGTCGCGCTCGCGGCACAAGGGCGGCTCCGGTCTGGGGCTGTCGATCGTGGACGCCATCACCCTCGCCCACGGTGGTCGGGCCGAGCTGCACACCGTCCCCGGCGAGGGCACCTCCGTCCGCATCTACCTGCCGACGGGAGGGTTGGAGGCCGGGTCGGGCTGAGCGGCTCTCCGGCAGGTTCTGGCTGGTTGCCAGCCAATTGCCAGGTTCGTACGGGAAGCTCCCCCGGTCACGACCCGAGGAGATCCCATGCAGAGCAGGACGAAGAAGGCGGTCGGTGCGGTCGCCTTCGCAGCCACGCTGTCCGGCGGCGCGGTGGTGGGCGCCCTGCTGGGCATCCCGTCGGTGAGCGACGCTGCACAACCGACGGCCACGACCGCTCCCTCGTCGACGACCGCGCCGAAGACCGACAGCAGCGCGCCCGACGACCACAAGGGTCCGGGTCGCGGCGGCTTCGGCTTCGAGGCGTTCGACCTGAGCGCGGCCGCGAAGGCCCTCGGCATCAGCGAGGACGCGCTGAAGACCCGCCTCGCCAAGGGCGACACCCTCGCCGAGATCGCCAAGGACCAGAAGGTCGACGTCCAGAAGGTCGTCGACGCGCTGGTGGCGGCGGGCAAGAAGCAGATCGACCAGGCCGCGGTCGACGCCAAGTCGCACCTCGAGGACCGGATCACCGACCTGGTGAACAACGGCTTCCCCGACAAGGGCGATCACGGGGGCCCGGGCGGGCCCGGCGGCCACTTCGGCTTCGGCCTTCCCGACCTCTCGACCGTGGCCAAGGCGCTCGGCCTCAGCGAGGACCAGCTGCAGGCGAAGCTGCGCTCAGGTCAGTCGCTGGCCGACATCGCGAAGGCCCAGGGCGTGGACGTCGACAAGGTCGTCGCCGACGTGGTCAAGGCGGTCGACGCCAAGATCGACGCCGAGGTCACGGCCGGTCACCTCGACAAGGATCGGGCGGCCGAGATCAAGAAGGATCTCGAGGCCCGGATCACGTCCTTCGTGAAGAACGGCTTCCCGGGGCCGTGGGGTGGTCCGCCCCGTCGCTGAGCACCAGCTCGGTCTCGATCGGTCCGGCGCACGCCTCGCGGGCGAGGCTGATGACCTGCGCAGGCGCCAGGTCGGCGACGTCCACCTGACGCCACACCGCCAGGTTCGTCACCCGGCGCACCAGCTCTGCGTCGCCGCTGAGCTGACCGTGCTCCCAGCAGGCCGTGACCGGCACGCCCCGGATCTCGGTCCGGAGGATGAGGCCGGGCCGCTCGAGCGCTTCGTCGGTCTCGATGAGGGCCACGGCGAGGCTGTACCCAGCGCTTCTCGCAGCCAGACCCCCCTTTCGGGGGATGGTCAGTCGCCCAGGGCGCGGCGGCGTTCCTCCACGAACGTCGTCGGGTCGGCGCCGCTCCGGATCGCCTCGTAGCCGAGCGACGCACCCCAGGACTCGTTCCAGAGCGGCCCGGAGCGGGGTTCCCACGGGCCCACGTACAGGTACGGCTCGTCGTGGTCGGCGTCGCCGGGCGACACGCCGAGGTTGACCCGCGCGCCCTCGGCCCCGACGGACAGCGCGAGGTCGAAGTGCTCGGGCCAGAGCTGGATCTCGGTCGGGTCGTCCGCAGAGCCAGCGTGCCCGGCGAGGTCGGCGAGGAGCGCTTCGCCAAACGCGAACCAGCCACCGAGCGCGTGGGACGCGTCGGCATCGACGTCCTGCGGCCGGTCCGGGTCCCCGTCGGTCGCCGGCGTGTAGACCTCGACCGGCGCACCGAGGTCCACGCCCAGGAAGGTCGCGGCGGCGGCGAGGGTCGTGATGTCCGCGGTGCGGCCGTCGTCGTGGAGGGCTGCGCCGACGACCGCCACCCGGCGGTCGGGGAGCGGCGGACCGAAGCCGCCGTCCAGCGGCCGCAGGCCGATGCGCCGCTCGTCCCGGTAGCGGAGCGGCGCGAGCACGTGCTCGGCGAGGGCGTGCAGGCTCACGCGGGTCGAGGCGAACGAGGGCGGGAGCGGCACGAGGTCGACGGCCATGCCGTCATCCTCGCCGCGGCGCAGGGCTTGTGCCGGCGAAGCGATGTGTATTAGGACTCCCTAACATGAAGCGACTCGCCAGCTGCACGCTCGTCGTCGCAGCGCTCGTCTCGGCCTTCAGCTCCTGCGCATCGGACGACGGCGCCAACGTCCGGGGCACCAGCTGCGGGGCGAGCTCGGGGTCCGGGTCCGCGTCGGGATCAGGGTCGGGGGCCGGGTCGGGCTCGTGTGCTTCGTCGGGCAGCGGCATCAGCAACCAGGGCAGCACCGACAACGTGAAGGTCAACGAGGCGGTCGCCGCTTACGACCAGTGGGTGCGGGACCAGATCGACGGCCTGCTGGAGAAGACCAAGGTGTTCACCGACGCGGTCCGGGCCAACGACGTGGCTGCGGCCAAGGCGGCCTTCGCCCCGTCCCGGGAGAACTGGGAGGCCATCGAGCCGATCGCCGGTCTCGTGCCGGACATCGACGGTGCGGTCGACTCCCGGGTCGACGACTTCGCCAGCGTGAACGATCCCAAGTTCACCGGCTGGCACCGGCTCGAGTACCTGCTCTGGGAGAAGGGCACCACCGACGGCGGCACCCCGTTCGCGGACGAGCTCGACGCCGAGCTGATGAAGCTCAAGACGGAGTTCGCCAAGGTGAAGCTCACGCCGATCGCGGTCGCGCAGGGCTCGGCGGAGCTCATCGAGGAGGTGTCCGAGGGCAAGATCACCGGTGAGGAGGACCGCTACTCCCACACCGACCTCTGGGACTTCGCCGCGAACGTCGCCGGCGCGGAGAAGGCGTTCGAGCTGCTGAAGCCGGCGGTCAATGCGGCCGACGCCGATCTCGCCGCAGACCTCGAGAGCGACTTCGACGACATCGATGCCGCCCTCGCCAAGTACGAGGAAGGCGAGGGCTACCAGTCCTACGAAGCGCTCAGCAAGGCGGACAAGGGCGACATGCAGGCCATCCTCGGCTCGCTCTCGGAGAACCTGGCCAAGGTACCGGGGGTCCTGAAGCTCGGGTGAGCGGGATGGGCCTCAGCCGCCGTCGGTTCCTCGTCTCGAGCGCAGGCGCGTCGGCGGCCGCGCTCGTGGCCGGGTGCAGCAACGGGGACGGTGGCGGGAAGGCGGTGGCGACCGGCGACACGGTCGTAGCGTCGCCGCGCTACCTCCCGTTCCACGGCATCCACCAGACCGGCATCACCTCGCCGGTCCCGGCCTCGGGGCTCATCGCCGCGCTCGATGTGGTGCGGGCCGACCGCTCCGATCTGGCTCGCATGCTGCGCGACCTCACCGACGAGATCGACGGCATGATGGCCGGCCGGGCCTACCCGGCCACCGACCCGCGCCTGCCCGCCCTGCAGACCGGGACGCTGGGGGAGAAGCCGCCTCCCACCGACCTGTCGGTCGTCGTGTCGGTCGGCGCGTCGATGTTCGACGAGCGCTTCGGCCTCGGCTCCCGCAAGCCCCGCGAGCTCGTGACCATGCCGTTCATGGCGAACGACAAGCTCGACCCGGACCGCAGCCACGGCGACCTCCTGCTCACGATCACCGCCGACTCGCCGGACGCGACGATCTTCGCCCTGCGCCAGCTCCTGCGGCGCACCCGCGGCCACCTCGTGCTGCGCTGGATGGTGGACGGCTTCAACCGGCGCAGCGCGCCGAAGCCGGGCCAGGCCCAGGTGCGCAACCTGCTCGGGTTCAAGGACGGCACAGCCAACCTCGACGCGTCCGAGGAGGGCCTCATGGACGAGCACGTCTGGGTCGGCGACGAGGACGGCGAGCCCGCGTGGGCGCTCGGCGGCTCGTACCACGTGGTGCGGATCATCCGGATGTTCGTCGAGCGCTGGGATCGCACCTCGCTCACCGAGCAGGAGGCCGTGATCGGGCGGGAGAAGTACACGGGCGCGCCGCTCGACGGCCGGGTCGAGACCGATGTGCCCGACTACGACGACGATCCCAAGGGCAAGCGGACACCGCTCGTCGCGCACATCCGGCTCGCCAACCCGCGCACGCGCGCCACCCGCAAGAACCTCATCCTGCGCCGCGGCCTGAGCTACTCACGCGGCTTCGACGGAAACGGCAACCTCGACCAGGGCCTCGCGTTCGCCTGTTTCCAGCGCAGCCTCGAAGACGGGTTCATGGCCGTGCAGCGGCGCCTCGACGGTGAACCGCTCGAGGAGTACATCCAGCCGCAAGGCGGCGGGTTCTTCTTCGCCCTGCCCGGCGTCAACCGTCGCGACGGTTGGCTAGGCGAGCAACTGCTCGCGTAGCGCCGCCGATTCTGCGTGCGGATCTGTACCTATGGCGACAGATGTGCACGCAGAAACGATCGGGTGGGGGCCTACCTCCGGCGCAGTGCGCGGCCGACCGAACGGATGCGCTGGGCGGCGAGGGCGGCCTTGGCGGCGTTGGAGCCGGCGGCGCCGTGGACGCCTCCGCCGGGGTGCGCAGATCCCGACGCGAGGAACAGGCCCTTCACCGGTGTCTCGGGCCGGCCGAGGCCGGGCACGGGACGGAAGACGAGCTGCTGGTGGAGCTGGGCGGTCCCGCCGTTGATGGCGGAGCCGTCGAGGTTCGGGTTCTCCTGCTCGAAGCGCGGCGGCGTGAGGATGTGGCGACCGCGGATGCGGGAGCGGAAGCCTGGAGCGAGCGCCTCGACCTCGGCCTCGATCCGGTCGGCGATGCGCTCCGCGTCGTCGTCGGTCCACTGCGCGGAGATGGCGCGGCCCGAGTCGGGCGTGGCCCCGGCGTCACCCTTGATGCGCCGGGGCACGTGCGTGTACGCCCAGGCGGTTTCGGTGCCCTCGGGCTGGCGGGTGGGGTCGGTCATGGACTGCTGGCCCATGAGCAGGAACGGGTGCGAGGGCACGAGGCCACGGGCCAGCTCGGACGCGGTGAGCGTGAGGGCGTCGACCCCTTCGGCGACGTGCACGGTTCCGGCGCCGCGGGCCGCCTCCGCGGTCCACGGGATCGGACCGTCGAGGTTCCAGTCGACCTTCACCGTCGCGTTGTCCCACTGGAAGCGCTCGAGGTCGTCCATCAGGTCGCTCGGGAGGTGCTCGGCGCCGACCAGGTCGCGGTAGAGCATCGGTGCGTTGACGTCGGCCAGCAGCGCGTCGCCGACCGGCACCTCCTCGCCGTCGGCCAGCTGCACCGCGACGGCCCGTCCACCCCGCACGACGATGCGCCGGACCGGGGCGTCGCACACGACGCGTCCGCCGTAGGACTCGAGCCGCCGGATGAGCGCGCTGGCGAAGGAACCGGCGCCGCCTTCGGGCACGGGGAAGCCGAACGACTGCGCGAGGCCGCACATCAGCCAGCCGAACATGCCGCTGAGGGCCGACTCGGGCGAGAAGTCCGCGTGGAGCGCGGCCCCCGCGAGCAGCAGCCGGGCCGAGTCGCTCTCGAACTCCTCCTCGCCCATGCGGCGCACCGGCAGCAGCACGAAGCGGGTCAGCCGCAGCAGGTCGCGCGGCGACATGGAGGTGGCGATGCGCAGCGCCGGACGGACCGGCGGGAACGGCGTGAGGATCGTGTCCAGGAACGGGTCCTCGATCGACCGCCAGCGGCCGTAGAGCTGGCGCCACGCGGCGCCGTCGCCGGGCTGGATGCGGTCGAGAGCCGCGCAGGTGACGTCGAGATCCCGGTCGATCACCGGGCAGGTGCCGTCGAGCTTCGGGTGGGCGAGGACGGTCGGGGAGTGCAGCCAGCGCAGTCCGTGGTCCTCGAGGTGCAGCGCCTGGATGGTCGGCGAGGCCGCGGCCAGGGGGTAGAAGGCGCTGCAGATGTCGTTGACGAAGCCCGGCTCGATCAGCTCCTCGGACCGGACCCCGCCGCCGGGCGTGGGGCGGGCCTCCAGCACGGTGACCGACCAGCCGTGCTCGGCCAGCACGTTGGCCGCGACGAGCCCGTTGGGTCCCGACCCGATGACGACCGCCTCGCTCATCGCCCCAGCTTGGTCGACGGTCGCACCAGCACCGTGACACCGAGCCGCCGGGTGAGCTCGGCCACCGGCATGCGGCGCCGCAGGCTCACCGTTCCGTCCAGCAGCGCGTCGTGCCACGTGCCCACCGGAACCTCCACCTGGGCCCGGCGGCTGCGGCGGACGGGGACGACCACGAGCACCTCGGCGTCGCCCCGCAGGAAAGCGATGGTGTCCGGTCCCGCGTCGAGCGGCGTGTACGTGCCCTCGAACACCTCGGGCAGCTGGCGGCGCAGATCGAGGCACCGGTGCAGCACGTGCAGCTTTCGGTTGGCGCGGCTCGGCGGGCGACCGCCGCGCACGACGTCGAGCGCACGCATGCGGCCGGTCCAGTCGAGGGGCCGCCGGTTGTCCGGATCGACGAGACCGAGGAACCAGCTCTCGTCGCCCTGGTAGATGTCGGGGAAGCCGGGGACGGTCGCCCGCAGCACCGTCTGCGCGACCGAGATGTCCTCTCCGGCGCGTGCGATGTCCTCGGCGAACGGCTGGAAGTCGGCGACGAAGCCCGGGTGCACGAGGAGCTCGCGGGCGAAGGTCTTCACCCGGTCCTCCCACCCGAGGTTCGGCGAGATCCAGTTGGTGGTGACCTTGGTCTCGCGCAGCGCCTTCTCCAGGTACGCGTCGAGTCGGTCCGCGGTGAGCGGCCACGCGCCGAGCAGGGTCTGGAAGAGGAACCAGCGCTCGGCCGGTGAGGGGGCGCCGGCGATCGCGAGGCTGTCGGTGATCTCGAACCACCGGGTCACGTGCTCGACGAACGCGTCCGCGTGCGCAGCGAGCGCCGTCAGCCGGGCGCGCGTGTCGGCGGTGCGCTTGGTGTCGTGGGTGGTCGACGCGAGCATCGCCCGCGGGAACCGCTCCTGGCGCTCCGCGTTCGCGGCGTGGAGCTCGTCGACCGACATCGTGAACCGGCCGGGGTCGCCGCCGACGTCGTTGAGCGCGAGCAGGCGGGTCGACCGGTACAGCGCGGTGTCCTCGAGACCCTTGGCCACGACCGGCGGGCTCGTCTGCTGGAAGCGGGACACGAACTCCGCCGACGACGGGCGCAGCCCGGTGAGCAGTCGCACCAAGGGCTCGGGCATGTGCGCAGCCTCGATGGCGGCGCGGTCGCGGTCGTCGATCTTCCCCGACGCGACGTCGATGTAGGTGCGGTACACGGGGAGGTCGGCCAGCGCCTCGACGATGCCCCGCCGCCGTCCGAGGGCCTGCAGCTGCTCGACCTCGCGGGCGAACGTGGTCGTCGCCTGCTCGACCCGGGCGGCCCGGGCCACCTCGGCGAAAGACTGCTTGTCGCCGGTCAGCTCCTGGTAGGCGCGGGTGATCGGCTCCTCACCGCCCGGGTCGACGAACGCGGTGGTGATGTCGGTCAGGAACTCGTAGCCGGTGGTGCCCTCGACCGGCCAGTTCCGCAGGGGTTCACCGTGGTGGAGGATCTTCTCGACCCACACGTGGCGTGCGCCCCGGGACCGCAGCCGCTCGAGGTACCCGGCCGGGTCGGCCAGCCCGTCGGGGTGGTCGATGCGCAGCCCGTCGAGCAGCCCGGCGTCGAGGAGCTCGAACACCTTGGCGTGGGTGCGCTCGAAGACCTGCGGATCCTCCTGCTTGACCCCGGCCAGGCCGTCGACGTCGAAGAACCGCCGGTACCACCCGGTCTCGGGGTCGTAGTCGAAGATCTCGGCGCGGGTCTGCTCGTCGGCCCACCAAGGGTTGGCCTCGTCGGCCGCCATGTGGTTGGGGACGATGTCGAGCACGATCCCGAGCCCGGCGTCGCGTGCGGTCGCCGCCAGCCGTCGGAAGCGGTCCTCGCCCCCGAGGTCGCGGCTGACCTGGGTCGGGTCGACGACGTCGTAGCCGTGGGTCGACCCGGGCCGGGCCTGCAGCGACGGCGAGAGGTACAGGTGGGAGATCCCGAGCGCCTGCAGGTAGGGCACCGTCCTCGCTGCCGAGGAGAAGCCGAAGTCCGGCGTGAGCTGGAGGCGGTAGGTGGCGCGGAAGGGGCTCACCGGACCCATGTTCCCGGTTGCGGGCCGCTCAGTCAGATTCGTGGGCCCTCTGTCGCTGGAAGTGCTTGCCCAGCGTCTCGCCCTGGCCCTGGTAGTTCGACCCGATGCCCGCGCCGTAGAGCTTGGCCGGTGCCTGGATGAGCCGCTCGAAGGTGAGCTTGCACACCGGCTGGCGGTGCCCGATCAGGAACGGGACGTCGTGGGCCCGCACCTCGAGCGCGGCACGTGACCCGGGCTGCTCGCCGGTCGGGTCGTAGCCGAAGCCCGGGTCGAAGAAGCCCGCGTAGTGGGTGCGCAGCTCACCGCTGGTCGGGTCGTAGGCGGTCATCTCGGCCGCGAGGTGCGGCGGGACGACCACCGCTTCGTCGGAGAGGAGCAGGTAGAAGCGCTCGGGGCTGAGGATGATGCGGTCACCCTCCTCACCGGTCACCCGCTCCCAGTAGCGGTCGGGCTCGTACCGGCCGACCTCGTGGAGGTCCACCAGCGGCGCGTACTTGCGGGCGCACCACCCGACGTGGCGGTCCGCGCCGCCGTGCAGGTCGAGACCGAGGAACAGTCCGTTCGCGGTGGCCACCTCCTCGGCGGGCACCGCCGCGCCGTCGCGGTAGAGCAACGGCGTGTCGGCGTGGGTGGCCCGCAGGTCGGCGTCGTCGAGCGCGGCGTTGCCGATGGCCAGGCGCAGCTGGTTGAGGGCGAGGCGCTCGCGCACCCGGACGGTGAACGACAGCGGGACGACCTCGAGCCAGAGCTTGCCGCGGTAGCCCGGCGCGATCTCGTCGAAGCGGTAGCTGCGATCGGTGATCACCCGGGTGAAGACGTCGAGCCGCCCGGTCGAGCTCTTCGGGTTGGCCCGGCCCCGCACCTCGGGCGGGAGCGAGACCTCCTCGATGAGCGGGATCAGGTACGGCCGGTTCGTCTCGAGCACCGCCCCGTCGTCCCGTAGGTCCAGCTCGTCGATGACGTACTGCTTGAGCTTGTGCTCGACCGGCTCGGAGTCGGGGAGGAAGCTGCAGCGCATCCGGTAGGCGACCGGCCCGAGGCGCAGGTCGACGCTGGCCGGCTGGATGTTGGCCGGCGGGATGCGGAAGTCGCCGCCGTGCAGCCACTCGAGCTCGATGGCCCGCTCCAGCAGCTGGCTCGGGAACACCCCGGCCGCCTCGGCCGGGAGGCCGAGCGACTCGGCAGCGGGAGGCTCAGCCACTCCCGGGGACTGTACCTGCGCCGTTTTGGCCCCTGGATCTCTCCACAGCTGGAGAGATCCAGGCGGCAGAACGGGCTCGCTCAGTCGGTTCGCCTCAGCACGGTGATCGAGCGGGGGGCGCAGTCGACGGTGGAGCGGGCGAGGGCGTCCCAGGCCTCGGGCGCGTGATGCGGCTCGGCGGTCGAGAGCTCGAGGGCCCAGCGCTTGCCGTAGCGCATGGCCGGCAGCGTGAAGCTGACCTGCTCGTAGTGGCCGTTGATGAGGACGATGAACGAGTCGTCGGTGATGCGCTCGCCCTGGCGGCCCTTCTCGGGCATCTCCTGGCCGTTGAGGAACAGACCGAGCACCCGCTCCTCGGGGTTGTCCCAGTTCGAGCGGGCCATCTTGCGGCCGTCGGTCCGGAACCACCACGCGTCGGGCAGGTCGCCGATGATCGCGTCGCCCTCCAGGAACCGCCGGCGGCGGAACACCGGGTGGGCCTTGCGCAGCTCGATCAGCCGCTGCGTGAACGCGAACAGGTCGCGACCGGCGTCGCCGATGTCCCAGTCGAGCCAGGAGATCTCGTTGTCCTGGCACCATGCGTTGTTGTTGCCGCCCTGCGTCCGGCCCATCTCGTCGCCGGCCACGACCATGGGGACGCCCTGCGACAGGAAGAGCGTCGTCAGCAGGTTGCGCTGCTGGCGGGCCCGCAGCTCGAGCACCTCGGGATCGTCGGTCGGTCCCTCGGCGCCGCAGTTCCACGAGCGGTTGTCGTCGGTGCCGTCGCGGTTGTCCTCGAGGTTCGCCTCGTTGTGCTTGTCGTTGTACGAGACGAGGTCGGCGAGGGTGAAGCCGTCGTGCGCGGTGACGAAGTTGATCGACGCGTTCGGGCGGCGACCGTCGTCGCTGTAGAGGTCGCTCGAACCGGCCAGCCGCTCGGCCAGCGCGGCGGCCGACGCGTGGCCCCGCCAGAAGTCGCGGATCACGTCGCGGTAGATGCCGTTCCACTCGGTCCAGAGCACCGGGAAGTTGCCGACCTGGTACCCGCCCGGCCCGACGTCCCACGGCTCGGCGATGAGCTTCACCTGGGAGAGCACCGGGTCCTGGTGGATGACGTCGAAGAACGCGGACAGGCGGTCGACGTCGTAGAGCTCACGCGCCAGTGCGGACGCGAGGTCGAAGCGGAAC
>JAFBAD010000258.1 GCA_019247975.1 Acidimicrobiia bacterium | reverse complement strand
CGCTCGACTTCGCCGTCCCGCTCGTCTTCCTCGTGCTGCTGGTGCCGGCGATCACCTCACGACCCGCGGTCGTTGCGGCGATCGGTGGCGGTGCAGGCGCGGTGGTGGCCGCCGAGCTCGGTGCTGGAACCATGTCGCTCCTCATCGGCGCGATCGCCGGGATCGTGGCCGGCACGATCGCCGAGGTCGTCCAGGAGCGCGGCACCGCGTGAGCGACACCTGGATCGCCATCGTGATCGGCGGCATCGGCACCTTCGCCATGCGCGCGTCGTTCCTCGCGTTCGCGCACCGCCTGTCCGAGGTGCCGCCTGCGGTGCAGCGCGTGCTCCGCCAGATCCCGCCGGCCGCACTTGCCGCGATCGTCGTGCCCGACTTCGTGCGACCCGAGGGTCACCTCGACCTCTGGCAACCCCACCTCGCCGCCGGCCTGCTCGCCACGGTGGTCGCGTGGAAGACGAAGAGCATCGCCTTGACGCTCCTCGTGGGCATGGCCGCGCTGATGATCCTCAAGGCGCTGTAGCGGCAAGGGGGACGGGTGCCCCTGGTGTGACCCGCGCTCGCAGGTAGGTTGCGGTTCCGTGGCAGCGGCGGTCGAGATCACCGGCCTGCGGAAGGTGTACGGGTCGAAGCGGCCGGTTGCCGCGGTCGACGGGCTGGACCTCTCGGTCCCCGAGGGTGGGGTGTTCGGGTTCCTCGGCCCGAACGGCGCCGGCAAGACGACCACGATCCGAGCGATGGTCGGTCACCTGCGAGCGAGCAGCGGGTCGATCCAGTTGCTCGGCGTTGACGTCGACAAGGCGCTGCCCACGATCATCGACCAGATCGGCGCGTTCGTGGAGGCGCCGTCGTTCTTCCCTGGCTTCTCGGCCCGGCGCAACCTCGAGCTCCTCGCCAGCTCACGCGGCTTCGCCCGGGCCGACGTGCGCAGGGCGCTCGACACGGTCGGGCTCGAGGAACGGGCCAACGACCGGGTCTCCGGTTACTCGCTCGGCATGCGACAGCGGCTCGGGATCGCGGCCGTGCTGCTGAAGAACCCTCGGTTGCTCATCCTCGACGAGCCGGCCAACGGCCTCGACCCGGCCGGCATCCTCGAGATGCGGAACCTGTTGCGGCGGCTCGGTGCCGAGGGTCGAACGATCTTCGTGTCGAGCCACCTGCTGTCGGAGGTCCAGCAGACGTGTGACCGGGTGGCGGTCGTGGTGCGGGGACGGTGCGTGGCCAACGGCACCGTCGAGGAGCTGCTGCGCGGTGAGGTGACCCGTCATCGCATCCGCATCCCCGACGACGGTGACGGGTCCGCACAGGAACGGGCGGTCTCGACCCTCCGCGCCCACGGCCTCGAGGTGGAGCGGGACGGACACGGCGGCCTGCTCGTCGCGGTGTCCCCGAGCCGCGCGCAGGACGTGACCAGGGTGCTCGCCGAGGAGCACATCTACCTGGCCGAGCTCACCCCCATCGAACGCAGCCTCGAAGAGGTCTTCTTCGAGCTGACCGGCGAGCCGGGGGCGGCGTGACCTTCCTCGCGCTCGTCGCCACCGAGCTGCGTCGCTTCGAGCTGCGCCGAGCGGTCCGCTGGATGGTGGTGTTGGGTCTGCTCATCGTCGTCGTCGTCAACGTCGTGCAGCTGGCCCGCTCGGAGGTGAGCGCAGCCAGCGCGACCAGCGAGCACATCGTCCAGGGCCCGAACGGGCCGGTGCCGGTGCGGATCGCCCACGACGCGGAGGACCGACGGGTGCGGGTCGGTCGCACGTTCGAGCAGACGATCAGGGGGCTCGGCATCGGGCTCGTGATGTTCGGTGTCCTGCTGGGATCGACGTTCATCGCCGCCGAGTTCGGTGCATCCGGTTTGAGCACCCAGTTGATCTTCGAACCGCGGCGGGTGCGGCTCTACGTCGCCAAGACCCTGGCGGTCTTCATCGGCGCCGCGGTGAGCGCAGCGATCATCATCGTGTGGGCCGGGCTCCTCCAGCTGCTCGTGTCGGCGCTACGCGGGAGCACCGCAGGCGTCGACGCCGGTTGGCTCGGGGAGCGGGCCACCGACGTGGTGCGTGCTTCCAGCGCGTGCGGCCTCGGGGCGGTGTGCGCGACCGCCGTGGCCTCGATCGCCCGACGGACGGTCGTCGCCGTCGGGGTCCTGTACGGGCTCACCGCCGGGACCGGTTTCCTCGGCGGGGTGACGTGGGGCGAGCCGCTGGCGAGGGTCAGTCCGATGAACACCCTGTTCGGCATGGGCTACGGCGACCTGAACGATCCAGAGGGGTTCTTCGGTCTGCGGACGTTGACCGGCGCGGTGACCATCAGCCTCGTCTGGGTGCTCGTGGTCTCGGTGATCGGCGCATGGTGGTTCGAGCGCCGGGAGATCCGTTAGCGGGCTCGGGCGTCGTCGGCGAGTCCCAGCCAGGTCAGCGGGACGATGCCGACCACGAGGAGGACGTTCACCGCGACGGCGAGCCAGCCGATGTTGGCGATGTGGGCCACCGGCCAGAGGATCGCGGCGACGCCGATGGCGAGACCGAAGCGGGCCCGGCCGCCGCGGGTGACGACGACCGCGGCGAGCAGGAACGCCAGCGGGCAGAACAAGCCGAGCGGCTTGATGATCGTCGCCGCGCCCGACTGGTCGACCAGGTCGGTGGCGCCGAGCGAGACGTGGATCGTGTTGATGCCGTAGGCGACGTTGCCGCACGCGCCGACGATGCCGGTGAAGAGCGTCGCAGCCGCCAACCACCCGGTGGCCCACGACGCGATGCGGACGAGCACGAAGCCGTACGCCACGCCGCCGAGGACGTGCAGGACGCCGGCGGTGCCGTCGTCCCATCCGCGGGTCGCGTACAAGGTGTCCACGAGGAGGTAGAGGAGCGGGGCCACCACCAGGAAGGCGGTGAGCATCTGCTCCGTCGGCGATCGGTCGGTGTCGGCTGGTGCGCGCGCAGTCAGGGTCATGACGTCGACGATCCACCGAACGCGGTCGCGACGCATCGGGGCAGACGCTCCTCGGACATGAGGGTTGTCCCTCATCCGGCGCCGCAGCCTCCGTGGGACAATCGGCCGGTGCGGCGGTCGGATCTGGTGGCGGCGGCGATCGCCGCGGTCGTCGTCGCGGGCTTCCTGTGCGGGGTGCGGATCGACAATCTGCACAACGGGTTGCTGGCGCTGTCGTTCGCCGGGGTGGGCGCGTTCGTGTTGCACCGCCGGCCGGACCACCGCGAGGCGCAGCTGTTCGTCGCGGCGGGTGCCGCGCAGGCGGTCCTCTTCGCGGGCCGCCAGGTCGGCGAGACCGCACCGTCGCAGCTCGGCCGGGCAACGGCCGAGTGGCTCGGCTGGCTCGGCGTCTGGCCGCTCCCGCTCGTCATGGTCCTGGTGGGCCTCACGATCATGGGGTTCCCCGACGGGCGACTTCCGGGCCCGGCATGGCGGGTTGCGTTCGCCTCGACCGCGGTCGCCGGCGCCGTGCTCGCCGTCGCGTCGGCGCTCTGGGCGCTCGACTACGAGCGGGCCGAGGTGGCGACCGCTCCACCGTTCGTCGCACCCGGAGCCGATGCGCTGCGTGGCTCGTTCCACGGCATCGAGGTGGTCGTGTTCCCGGTGTTCCAGGTCATCTGGCTCGCCTGCGTGATCGGCCGCCGGGCCCGAGCCACGCCGGACGAAGCGCGCCAGCTGCGCTGGTTGATCGCCTCGGTGGCGCTCAGCGCGGTGGTGCTTCTCGTCGGGGTGATCGTGGCGGGCTCGCCACGGGCGGGTCTGCTCACGCTCCCGCTCATCCCGCTGGCGGCCGGCTTCGCCATCGTCGAGTCGGCCTATGAGGCGCTGGTCAGCGAGGTGCGCACCGCGACGCAGCGGGTCGTCGCCGCCCAGGACGATGCCCGTCGCCAGATCGAGCAGGACCTGCACGACGGCGCCCAGCACCGGCTGGTCGTCCTCGGGATGGAGCTCGGTCGCCTCGTCGACCAGGCGAGCGAGCGTGGTGACGCCGAGCTGGCCGGTGCCGCCCGCGCGGCGCGCGACCAGCTCCTCGAGGCCACGGCCGAGCTGCGCGAGCTCGCACGCGGCATCCATCCGTCGGTCCTCACCCACGACGGGCTCGTGCCCGCGCTGCAGTCGCTCGTCGAGCGGTCCTCCGTGCCGGTGGACATGGACATCGATGCCATCCCGGCGTGCGATCCGCAGGTGGAGATCGCCGCCTACTACGCGGTCAGTGAAGCGCTCACGAACACCGTGCGGCACGGTCGCGCGAGCCGGTCGACGGTGCGGGTCACGACGTGCGACGACGAGCTGCGCATCGAGGTCGCCGACGACGGCGACGGGGGAGCTCGCATGGGTCGAGGCCTGCGCGGTCTCGCCGATCGCGTGCAGTCCGTCGGAGGCCGGCTCACCCTCGACAGCTCGGCCGGAGCCGGCACGCGCGTCATCGTCGAGCTGCCGTGCCGGTGACGCCGATCAGGGTCGCGATCGCCGACGACGCGGTGCTGTTCCGGGAGGGTCTCGCCCGGGTCGTCGCCGAGTCGGGGTTCGAGGTGACCTGCACGGTCGGCGACGCCGAAGCGCTCGTCGCCCACGTCCGCCGGGAACCGCCTGACGTCGCGATCGTCGACCTCCGCATGCCACCCGGCTTCTCCGCGGAGGGGATCGAGGCCGCTGCGACGATCCGTCAGATCGCGCCGCAGGTCGGGGTGCTGCTCCTCTCCCAGCACGTGGAGGCGCACCATGCCGTGAGGCTGATCGAGGACTTCGGCCACGGCGTGGGTTATCTCCTCAAGGATCGGGTGGTCGACCTCGGGAGCTTCCGCATCGACATCGGGCGGGTTGCCGCGGGCGACGTCGTGATCGACCCCGATCTGGTGCGCCGGCTCGTCGGCCGGAACCGCGACTGCGATCCGGTGGAAACGCTGACCGCTCGTGAGCGTGACGTGCTCACGCTCATGGCCCGTGGCCGCAGCAACCGCGCCCTCGCCGATGAGCTCGGTCTCAGCCCGAAGACCGTCGAGGCCCACGTCCGCAACATCTTCACGAAGCTCGGTCTCGAGCTCGATGCCCGCGAGCACCGACGCGTGCTGGCCGTCCTC
>JAFBAD010000317.1 GCA_019247975.1 Acidimicrobiia bacterium | reverse complement strand
AAGCGGGCGGCCGAGCACCCCGGCACCGACCCGTTCATCAAGCAGGTCAACCGCTACCACCGCCAGGAGGAGGCGCGGCACCTGTCCTTCGCCCGAGCGGTCCTGCCCGAGGTCTGGGCGAAGGCCGAGCGGGTCGACCGGCTCCTCGTGCGCCGCGTCGCGCCAGCCGTCATCGGCGGCATGTTCGACATGCTAGTGCACCCCGGCGTCTACGAGACCGCCGGCCTGCCGGGCTGGGAGACCTGGAAGGCGGTGCGCGCCTCGGCGCCGCGGATCGAGCTCCGCCACGAGGCGACCCGTCCGGTGCTGCGTGCCCTCCTCGACGCCGGCGCGCTGACCCCCGGCCGCATCCCGAAGGGCTGGCGCGAGCTGTGCGGCGTCGATCGTCAGGGCGAACCCGTCGCGACGTAATCTGCGGAGGTGATCGACTCGGCGGTGGAGGCGGCCCGGCGCATCGCCGAGGACGTCCTGCGGCCCACCGCCCAGATCACCGACCAGGCCTCGGCGGTTCCGGCCGGGCACCTCGCACTGCTCGCCGAGGCCGGTCTGTTCGGTCTGCACACCGCGCCATCGGCCGGGGTGCGGACCGTCCACCGCGTGCTCGGGGGCGCCTGCGGCGTCACGACCTACCTCTGGGCCCAGCACCAGCAGCCCGTCACGCTGCTCGCCAACACGCCGAACACGTCGCTGCGCGACGAGTGGCTGCCCCGCCTGAGCCGCGGCGAGGTCATCGCCGGCACGGCGAGCGCGCACCTGCGCCGGCCCGGGCCGCCCGCGGTGCTCGCCACGCGCGAGGACGACGGCTGGCGACTCGACGGTGAGGCGCCGTGGGCCAGCGGCTGGGGCCGGGTCGGGGTGTTCGGCGTCGCCGCCTTCACCACCGACGGCGACGTGCTCTGGTGCCTGGTCGACGGGCGCGAGCAGCGCGGGCTCGCCGTCAGCGACCCGGTGCCGCTCGCCGCGATGCAGGCGTCGGCGACCGTGCGGCTGCGCTTCGACCGATTCGCAGTTCCCGAGCACCGGGTGCTCCTGCAGCTCCCGCCGGACCTCTGGTGGTCGATCGACGACGTGACGACAGCCCGCCTCGACCCCGCCGTGCTCGGTCTGATCGACACCACCCTCGAGCTGCTGCACCGCGCCGAGGGCACCTACGGGCTGGCCGAGGACGTCGCCGAGGTGCTGGCGGCCGAGCTGCTCTCGTGCTCGGCCCACAACGACGCCCTGTCGGGCAGCGCGGACGGCGGGTCGGCCGACCCAGCTGCGCTGGCGCGGGCCCGGGCGTGGGGCCTCGACTTGGCGCAGCGGGCCACTGCGGCCCTCCTCGCCACCGCAGGCAGCGCCGGGATGGAGCTCGATGCCCCGGCGCAGCGCCTGGTGCGAGAAGCCGCGTTCTACACAGTTCAGGCACAAACCGCGCCGGGCCGGGACGCCACCCTGCGGCGCATGCTGCAGCCGGCGGCGCATTCGCTGGCGCCCACCGCCTGACCGCACCCGTCCGGTGGGTGCGCCACCAGTAACCTCCCGCGGCGATGCACGACCGCATCGTGCTCCACGCGGAGCCCTCCAGCGTCGGGGCGGCGCGCCGCTGGTGCGCCCGGACCCTCGAACGGTGGGGCGCGAGCGGCCAGGTGGTCGACTCCGCCTGCCTGGTGGTGAGCGAGCTGGTCACGAACGCGGTGCTGCACGCGGGCACGAGCTGCGAGCTGACCGTGACCGGACCGGCCGAGGTCGACGGCGATGTCGTGCGCATCGAGGTCGCGGACGGCGACCCCGGCGTGCCGGTCGCCAAGCGCTACGACATCGACGCGGCGTCCGGCCGGGGCCTGCACCTGGTCGAGGCGCTGAGCGACCGCTTCGGCACCAGTCCGCTCGGCGCGGGCAAGAGCGTGTGGTGCGAGCTCGCCTGGGAGTCGAGCCGGTGACCGAGGCGATGAGTGGGTACCCAATGGTGATGGACCCCGAGCCCCGGCGAGCCGTCCACCTGAACGCGGTGCCGCTGGACGAGCTCGTCTCGCTGCAGCTCTACTTCGACGACATGGTCCGCGAGCTGCAGCTGATCGCGGTGGGCGCCGCCGACGACCGGGCTGCGTACCGGCTGCACCGCCTGGCCATCCACACGCAGCACGAGATCGCCCGGGCGCGGAACGTGTTGCACGTGCAGGCCCAGGCCCACATCGACGAGGGCCGCCACGTGGCCGACCTCGTGGTCGACCTCCGCCCGAGCGCGGTCCAGGCGACGCAGGCGCTCATCCCGCTGGTCGACGCGTTCGACGACGCCAGCCGGAGCGGCACGCTGCTGACCACGCCATGCAGCGACGGCAGCCGTCGCCTCCTCACGTGGATGGTCGAGGAGGTGGAGGCGCAGCTCGAGACCAACCGGGCGCCGCAGCCCTATCCAGGGGCGACCACCTGAACATCCTGTACGTCACCGTTGACCAGTGGCGGGGGGACTGCCTGTCGGCCCTCGACCACCCGGTCGTCCGCACGCCGACGCTCGACGCCCTGGCCGCCTCGGGCGTCCTCTTCGCCAACCACTGGGCGAACATCGCGCCGTGCGGGCCGAGCCGGACGACGCTCCACACCGGCATGTACGCGCAGAACCACCGGTCCGTGCTCAACGGCACGCCGCTCGACGACCGCTTCACCACGGTGGCCCGCGAGGCCCGCAGCGCAGGCTGGGACCCGAAGCTGTTCGGCTACACCGACACGAGCGCCGACCCGCGCACGCTGCTCGACGACGATCCTCGGTTGCGCACCTACGAGGGGATCCTCCCCGGCTTCGATCCGGTGCTCAACGATCCCGAGGAGTCCGCCGGCAGCCTCGGGTGGGGCCGCTGGATGGCATCGAAGGGCGTGGACGTGCCGGCCAAGCCGCGCGACCTGTACGTCCCCGACCGATCGTTCCCCGGCGCGAGCGACCACGGCGACACCTGGGCCCCGACCCGGTTCGCGGCCGAGCACACCGAGACCGCGTTCCTGATGGAGCACCTCCTCGCGTGGCTCGAGCAGCACGCGGGTGACGCGCCGTGGTTCGTGCACGCGAGCTTCATCCGTCCGCACCCGCCGTACCGGAACCCCGTCGGTTACCACGACCGCTACCCGGCCGACGCGATCGGAGGGTTCCGGGGCCACGCCGACCGCGAGGCCGAGAAGTCGATGCACCCGCTCGCCGCGATGGCGGTCGGCATCCCCGGGGTCGGGTGCCCGACCGACGAGCGCGACCGCCGTCAGCTGGTCGCCACCTACTACGGGATGATGGCCGAGGTCGACGACCAGCTGGCCCGCCTCTTCGACTGGCTCGAGCGGTCGGGGCAGGCCGACGACACGCTCGTCGTCCTCACGTCGGACCACGGCGACCAGATGGGCGATCACTGGTTGGTCGAGAAGCTCGGCTACTGGGACGAGAGCTACCACGTGCCGCTCATCGTCCGCGATCCCCGGCCCGAGGCGGCGGGGACGCGCGGGACCGTGGTGCGCTCGTTCACCGAGCACGTCGACGTGATGCCGACGATCCTCTCGTGCATGGGGATCGACGTGCCGCTGCAGTGCGACGGGCGCGACCTCGCGCCGTTCCTCCACGACGGGGTCGCGCCGGCGGACTGGCGCACGGAGTGCCACTGGGAGTGGGACTTCCGCAGCCCCGAGTCCCACCTGGCCGAGGACCTGCTCGGCGTGACGATGGAGCAGTGCTGCCTGAACGTCGTGCGGGGTGAGCGGTGGAAGTACGTGCAGTTCGCGACAGACCCTGACGTGCTGCCGCCGTTGCTCTTCGACCTCGAGGCGGACCCCCAGCAGACGGTGAACCTGGCCGGTGACCGGGCTCACGACGTGGACCGCGCCGATGCGGCGGCTCACCTGCTGAGCTGGCGCATGCGGCACGACGAACGGACCTTGACGGGCCATTTCCTCAGCCCTGACAAGGGTGTCGTCGTGCGGCGCGATCCTCGACGCTGAAGAAGGGGTGTTCTCCCTCATCCTCGGACCACAAGTGACGACTGGGTAACGAGGATCCCAGCGAACGGCGCGGGGGCCCGGCCGACGAGGACCTGCATGTTGAACACGCCAGCCGGGCGGAAGAAAGCACCCGAACCGTGGCCGATAGCGGCGGTGGCCGACGCAGTCGTGACCACCGACGACTCCTGGGTGATCACGTCGTGGAACCGGCCGATGGAGGAGCTGTTCGGCTGGGCCGAGGGGACCGTCGTCGGCCGCGACATGTACACGGTGCTCGGCCTCGACAACGGATCCGGTCTGCGTCGCGACCTGCCGCGCGCGCTCCTCAACCACGGCCGCTGGGAGGGTGACGTCGAGGGGCTGCACCGCGACGGCGACGCCCGTCCGGTGCGCCTGTCGGTCTGCTTCCTGCGCGGCACCGAGGATGCGCCCGCCGGCATCCTCGCCGTCGCCCGACCGCACCCCGAGGAGATCGACGAGCTCGAGGTCGGCATCCGCGTCGACGACGACGAGACGCACAGCGAACCCGGCCTGCCCGGTCTGTTCGTCCTCCACTACCAGCCCGAGGTCAACCTCGAGCACCTCGCGGTCGTGTCGTGCGAGGCCCTGCTGCGCTGGCACCACCCCGGCCTGGGCCTCCTGTCGCCCGGCGGGTTCCTGGGGGAGCCGGACCTCGCCGCGCGGCTGGAGGCCCTCGGGGCCTGGACGTTCTTCGCCGCCTGCCGCCAGGCCGCGATCTGGACCGCCGATCACGACATGCGCGTCACGGTCAACGTGTCCGGCCAGCAGCTCGCCGACCGCGAGCTCGCGACCCGCGTGCGCCTCGCGATGACCGCGGCCGGCGTCGACACCGGACACTTCGGCGTCGAGGTCAGCGCGGACCGGCTCGGCATCGAACCGGCGACGACGCGCGTCGCGATGAGCGCGCTCGAGGAAGTCGGCGCGGTCGTGCTGCTCGACGACGTCCGCAGCGAACCGGCTCGTGACAGCTGGGTCGGGCTGCCGCTCGCCGGCGTGAAGCTCGGTCGCTCGCTCATCGACGGCGTGGCGTCGACGCCCGAACGGCGCGTCGAGGTCGAGTCCACGATCGCCATCGCGCACGACCTCGGTCTGTGGGTCACCGCCGAGGGGATCGAGAACCCGGCCGACCTCGACTGCGTGCGCGAGCTCGGCTGTGACGGCGCGTTCGGCTTCCTGCTGCACACCCCGTCGCCCGCTCGGGAGATCGAGCACCAGCTCGACGAGCCGCTCGCCGTCCGCTGGGACCGCGTCGACGCGCTCTGACGGCACTGCCTGGCGGGATCCGCCGGCCCAGGACGTCCGGACAATCGTCCGAACGGCCTACAGATCTCGTCGAAGCGGGTTCGTAGCCTTTCCTCTCGGAGATGGCCTCTCGGGGGAGTCGAGAGGTGAGGGACAACTGGCGAGGGGAAGGCGATGGGCTTGGCCCGGTGGCTGCGGCCACGCACAAGTGAGCACGCGCGTGACGAGGGGATGGCGGCCGGCACCGGCCTGCTGACGGGACGGGTCGCGGACGCCTACGAGGCTTCGGCGACGCAGTGCCCCAAGTGCCACGCGAGGACGGTTGCGATCCACGTCGTCGACCTGGTCGAGCGGCGCACCGACATGGGCTGCCAGCGCTGCCGGCACTACTGGACGGTCGACGGGGTGCCGACCACCACGCACTGACGCCGGTCTAGGAGTCGTCGGGGCCGGTCACGCCGGCCATGTCCTCTTCGAGGGTGTCGAGGATGTGTTCGATGACGTCGCGACGGGCGACCGACTTGGTCCGTCCGTAGGCGCCCGAGCGGAGCTCGCCGAGCGCCTTCGCCTCGTCGATGGCGGTGGTGACGAGATCGAAGTCGGCGACGACGTGGTCGAGGTAGCCGGCGGCGACGGCGCCTTCGGGGTCGTACAGGCGGGCGCCCATCGTGGCGGCGGTGAACTCGGCCGGGACGAGCCGCTCTCGAGCGAGCTCGACCGCGAACACCGGGAGCGCCATGCCGATCGCCACCTCGTTGAGCCCGATCTTGGCCGAGCCGGCAGCGCCGAGGCGGCGGTCGCAGGTGAGCAGCACGAGCGCGCCGGCGGCGAGCGCGTGGCCGGTGCAGGCGGCGACGGTCGGCAGCGGGCAGCCGTAGATGCGCGCCATCAGGCGGGCGCCGCTGATGACGAGCTCGCGCATGGCCTCGGTGCTCTCGGTCATGGTGGCGAGGTCGAAGCCGGCGGAGAAGCGGCCCGGTCGACCTTCGATCACGACCGCCCGGGCCTCGGACTCGGCGCGGTCGAGGGCCTCGGTCAGCGCGGCGATGGTGGCGTGGCCGATCGCGTTGGCCTTGCCGTCGTCGAGGGTGATGACGGCGACGGTGTCGTCGAGGCGGTAGGTCAGCGGGTCGGTCACGGGCGCAGGTTAGGAGCTACGCGGCGACCGTCTGACCTTGGCGAGCCTGCTGGATGTGCATCGCCCGCTCGGCCACGTCGTTGCCGACGACGCCGGCGACCCGGCCGTCGGGGTGCACGACCAGGACACGGCCGGTCGCGCTGTTCCGGGTGCGCTGGACGGTGACCAGCACGGTCTCGTCGGTGCGGGCGGTCTGCACCCGCTCGATCGGGAAGGCGAGGTCGCCCAGCCGGAGCGTCGGCCACGAGCGGGGATCGGTCGCCTGGACCGCTTCGGCGGTGAGCAGCCCGCTGATGCGGCCGTTGATGTCGCGGATCGGGAACGCGGTGTGCGGCTGGTAGCGGGGCGCGGTCGCCACGAGGTCGTGCACGGTCATCCAGGACGGCAGCACCGGCGGGTCGACGTCCATCACCTCGGACAGGCGCACGCCGCGGAGCAGGCCCATCGACGCGGTGGCCCGCAGCTCGGCGGTCGCGCTCATGAGGATGTAGCCGCCCACGAAGATCACGAGGATCCCGTTCTCGTTGCTGTCACCCATG
>JAFBAD010000065.1 GCA_019247975.1 Acidimicrobiia bacterium | reverse complement strand
TGCTCGAGCGAGGCGACCAGGTCGTCTGCCTCGACAACCTGAGCACCGGGGCGATCGCCAACATCGAGCACCTCTTCGCCCGGCCGGGCTTCACGTTCAACGAGTGCAACGTGAGCGAGTACGTGTGGGTGCCGGGCCCGGTCGACGGCGTGCTGCACTTCGCCAGCCCGGCGTCGCCCAAGGACTACCTGGAGATGCCGATCCAGACCCTCAAGGTCGGCAGCCTGGGCACGCACAACACGCTCGGCCTCGCCAAGGAGAAGGGCGCCCGCTACTTCCTCGCATCCACCAGCGAGGTCTACGGCGACCCTAAGGTTCATCCCCAGCAGGAGACGTATTGGGGCCACGTCAACCCGGTCGGCCCCCGGGGTGTCTACGACGAAGCCAAGCGCTTCGCGGAGGCGATGACGATGGCGTACCACCGGTACCACGGCCTCGATGTGCGCATCGTGCGCATCTTCAACTCGATCCTCGCGGACGAGCAGGTCCTCTACGACGACGGCGTCGAGTTGCGGCGCGAGACCGTCGGCGAGCTCGCCGAGCGACTCGGTGGCTCCCGCGCGCTCGACGGCTACGAGGTGCCTGCGTTCGAGCAGACGGGCCGCATGCGCAGCGCCGAGACGATCGCGCTCGAAGGCCACCCGACCTCGGCGCGCTGCTTCGAGGTCCGCACCCGCTACGGCCGCAGCATCCGGGTGACCGGCGATCACAGCCTGTTCGTCGAGGGACCGGACGGGCCGGTGGCGAAGCCGGTCACCCAGCTGACCGCCGACGACCGGGTGGCGATCGCCCGACGCATCGAGGTGCCCGAACGCGATCGCCACGAGATCGATGTCGTGGCTGCATGGGAGGAAGCGGGCAACGACGCCTGGTCGATCTGCGCACGCTGGCCAGGGCTCGGTGAGGCGGTGTGGGCGCGTCGCCAGGAGCTGTTCGACCACATGGCCGAGCGCCGGCGGCCGACGACCAAGACGTGGCGCAACGGCATCTGGACCCCGATCATCGCGATGCGCCGGTCGGACTGGGTGCCGGTCGGTGCGCTTCGTGCACTCGGCATCGCACTGGCTCCAGACGCAGTCGTCCGCCCCCGAGCCGCCGGTCGGACCGCGCACCTCCCGGCGCACATCTCGGTCACCGACGAGCTCCTGTGGTTCCTCGGGCTCTACGTCGCCGAAGGTTGCTACCAGGATCGACCAGACGACTGCTTCATCACGCTCTCGGCCGATACCGAGCTGATGGAGCGGGCAGCCAAGGTCGTCGACCGCGAGCTCGGCCTGCACGTGGTCCGGTCGCGGGCGATCGAGGGCCAGCGGGCCGCAGCGATCTTCGTGCACTCGAAGCTCCTCCTCCGGGTGATGGACGCGATCGGCTTCGACCACGGTCGCAAGCGCATCCCGGGCTGGATCCTCGGGCTGCCGCTCAGCCGGCTGAAGTGGTTCATCGAGGGGTACCGGGAGGGCGACGGGGTCCACTCGGGCAAGAAGTTCGTCGAAGCCATCCGCCACGAGTTCTCGACGGTGAGCGAGGAGCTCAAGGACGACCTGGTCGTGGCGTTCGCACGGTTCGGGATCCTGCCGTCGGTCGGTCGCTACTCGTCCACGCTCACGCACAAGACCGGCGACCGGCGGTACCCGTTCTGGCGCCTCACGGTCCCCCGCGTCGCGCCGTGGAGCCCGCTGGAGTGGGACGGGGGCGTCGAGCAGACGCTGCAGAGCCCGGTCACCGGTGACCTCGTGTGGGCGCGGGTCACCTCCATCGAGGAGGTCGAGGCGACGCCACTCGTCTACGACTTCTCCGTCCCCGGCCTGGAGAACTTCTGGGCCGGCACCGGCGTGATGGCCCACAACACGTACGGCGAGAGGATGAGGCCGCTCGACGGGCGGGTGGTGTCGAACTTCATCATCCAGGCGCTCGAGGGGAAGCCGATCACGATCTACGGCGACGGCAGCCAGACCCGGAGCTTCTGCTACGTCGATGACGAGGTGCGTGGCCTCCTCGCGCTGTTCGACTCGGACGTCGTCGGGCCGGTGAACGTGGGGAACCCGAACGAGTTCACCGTGCGCGAGCTGGCCGAGATCGTCATCGAGGTGACGGGCTCGACCTCGGAGATCATCTACGAGCCGCTGCCGGTCGACGACCCGACGCAGCGCAAGCCGGACATCACGATCGCCCGCACCCAGCTCGGCTGGGAGCCGCAGGTCCAGCTGCGCGAGGGCATCGAGCGCACCGCCGCGTACTTCCGGGGGATCCTGGAGAAGTAGGTCGCACACGCGAACATTGGGACCCGTGACCGGGTCCCTCCGCGTGGCCATGACCCTCGAGCAGTGCTGGCACCGGGTGCCCGGTGGGACCGCTCGCGCCGCCGTGGAGACCGCTGCCGTGCTGGCCGAGGGCACCGAGGTCGAGGTGACCGGGATCGCAGCCCGCCACCGTGAGCCGCCCGCCGTGCCGTACCGGCCGCCCGTGCCGGTCAAGCAGCTGCTGCTGCCCCGGCGGACCCTGTACGACGCCTGGCACCACCTGCGCCGGCCGAAGATCGGCGGTCCGGTCGACGTCATCCACGCGACCGGGATCGTGATGCCGCCGCCGTCCGCACCGATCGTGTGGACCCTGCACGACCTCGCCTGGCGACGGGAGCCGGCCAACTTCACCCGGCGGGGGGTGCGCTTCTTCGAGCGGGCGCTCGAGCTGGCCAAGCAGGACGCCCGCCTGATCCTCTGCTCGTCGCAGGCGACGATCGACGACGCAGTCGAGGCCGGCCTGCCCGAGGACCGCCTCCGGCTCGTGCCGCTCGGCGTGCGGCCCCGGCTGGTGTCCGACGACGAGATCACGACCGTGCGCAAGCGGCGGGGCCTGCCCCGGCCCTACGTGCTCTCGGTGGGCACGATCGAGCCCCGCAAGAACCTGCCGACGCTGGTCGAGGCGTTCGGCGGCCTCGCCAAGGCCGGTCTCGACCTCGTCCTGGTCGGCCCGCAGGGCTGGCACGAGGACCTCGACCGCCTGGTCGAACCGCTCGGCGAGCGGGCCAAGCCGCTCGGGTTCGTGACCGAGGGCGAGCTGGCCACCCTCTACGCGGGCGCCTCGGCGTTCGCCTACCCGAGCTCGTGGGAGGGCTTCGGCCTGCCGGTGCTCGAGGCGATGGCCTACGGCGCACCCGTGGTGACCTCGGCCGGGACGGCCTGCGCCGAGGTCACCGGCGACGCCGCGCTGCTCGTCGACCCGCGGGACCCCGCCGCGATCCACGGCGCGCTGACCCGGGTGCTCGAGGACGCCGACCTCGCCGACCGGCTGCGCCACGACGGCCGGCTCCGGGCCAGCCACTTCACGTGGGAGCGGACCGCCGAGCTCACCGTCGCGGCCTACCGCGAGGCTGCGGCTTGAAGGTCGGCGTCAACCTCCTGTGGCTCGTCCCGGGACAGGTCGGCGGCACCGAGGAGTACGCAGTTCGGTTGCTCGAGCACGTCGCCGACGTGAAGGGCGTGGAGATCACCGTCTTCGCCGGACGGGCCGCGCTCGACGCCCACCCGTTCCTCCGCTCTGCGTTCCGGGCGGCGGAGGGCCCGGTGACCGGCGGCCGACCGGGCCGGGTCGTCACCGAGGCGACGTGGCTGGCCGCGCAGTCGAGACGGCGCGACCTCGACCTGGTCCACCACCTCGGCGGGACCACGCCGCTCGTGCGCGGCGCACCGGCGATCGTGACCATCCACGACCTCCAGCCGCTCGAGCACCCGGAGGCGTTCAGCGCGGTGAAGCGCCACTGGCTTGCGCGGATGCTGCCCCACGCGGTGCGCAACGCCCGCTTCGTCGTCGCGGTGAGCGAGTTCACCGCGCGCGCCGTGCAGGAGCGGCTCGGCGTCGCGCGCGATCGCATCCGCGTCGTGCGCCACGGGTTCGACCCGCCGAAGGACGCGTTGCCGCCCGCCGAGATCGAGCGCGTGCGCACGCGCTACGACCTCGGGTCCGCGTGGGTCACCTATCCGGCCGCGACGTGGCGACACAAGAACCACGTGACGCTCGTGCGGGCGTTCGCGCCGATCGCCGCCGACGACCCGGACGTCACGCTCGTGCTCACCGGCGGTGCCGCCGAGGCCGAGGACGACGTGCGGCGGGAGATCAACCGGCTTCGGCTGGACGGGCGCATCCGTCGTACCGGTCGCGTCCCGCGAGCGGACGTCGACGCGCTCATCGCCGGAGCGCGCGCAGTCGCGGTCCCGTCGACGTTCGAGGGCTTCGGCGCACCGGTGGCCGAGGCGTTCGCGCTCGGCGCCCCGGTCGTCGCGTCCGCATGCACGGCGCTGCCCGAGGTGGCCGGCGACGCCGCCCTGCTCCTCGATCCGCTCGACGTCGACGCGTGGACCAAGGCGCTGCACCGCCTGCTGACTGAGCCAGGGCTCCGTGCCGAGCTGGTCGAGGCCGGGCGACGCCGGGCGACCGAGCTCACCTGGGATCAGCCGGTCGAGGCACTCGTCACGACGTGGCGCGACGCGCTAGGGAGGGCGTGATGCGGATCGCGGTGCTCTGCCCCCACTTCGAGCCGGACCTCGCCCCGACCGGGGTGGTCATGACGAGCATCGTCCACGAGCTGGCGTCGCGGGGGCACCAGCTGCACGTCATCACGTCGCTGCCCTGGTACGAGCACCACCGGGTCGAGGACGGATGGACCGCGCCCGGCATGCGGGGACTCGTCCGCCACACCGACGTGCCGTGGGGGCGCATCACGCGCGTGCACCCGTTCCCCACCGACAAGACGAACATCCCGGCCCGAGCAGTCGCCTTCGGTGCGTTCACCGCGCTCAACGGTGGTGCCGCGCTGCTCAGCCGCAGCCGCCCCGACATCATCCTCGCGATGTCGCCGCCGCTCACCCTCGGTCCGGCCGCGCTGCCCGTGGCCCGGGCCCATCGCGCGCCGTTCGTGTTCAACATCCAGGACGTGTTCCCGGACGTCGCGGTCGAGGTCGGTGCGATCACCGACTCGCGGGTCATCGCCGCAGCTTCGTGGCTGGAGCGGACCACCTACCGCGCTGCGGATGCGGTCACAGTGCTGTCCGACGACCTGCGGGACAACGTCGTCGCCAAGCTCGGCGCCGGCCGCGCGGGCGACCCGAGCAAGGTCCGGGTGATCCCGAACTTCGTCGACACCGACCACATCCGGCCGGGCCCGAAGGACAACGCCTACCGGGCCGAGCACGGCCTGACCGGCAAGACCGTCGTCATGTACGCCGGCAACCTCGGCTACTCGCAGTCGGTCGGGCTGCTGCTCGACGCGGCGGTCGCGCTGCAGCACGACCCGTCCGTGGTGTTCGTGGTCAACGGCGGCGGTTCGGCCCGGCCCGGCCTCGAGCGGCAGGCGGCGGGCCTCGACAACGTCCGCTTCGTCGGGCTGCAGCCGAGGCCGCGGCTGCCCGAGGTGCTGGCCGCGGCGGACGTCCACGTGGTCCCGCTGCGCAAGGGCCTGGCCCGCTCGAGCGTCCCCTCGAAGCTGTACTCGATCCTCGCCTCCGGGCGACCGGTCGTCGCCAGCGTCGATCCGGGGACGGAGGTGGCCCGCACGGTGACCCGGGCCGGCGCCGGCCTGGCCGTGCCGCCCGACGACGCCGAGGCGTTCACCAAGGCCGTGACCAGGGTCATCGAGGACCCCGAGCAGGCCGAGCGCTGGGGGAGGGCGGGCCGGGCCTTCGTCGAGGGTTGGGCGTCGCCGGCAGCGGTCGCGGCGGCCTACGAGGAGCTCTTCACCGAGTTGCGGGGCCGATCGAAGGCGGGTCGGCTCGGGCGATAGGGTGGCCGACCCATGGGAAAGGCATCATCGGCCAAGAAGGTCGCACGGGCGGCCAGGGCCGGAGGCGGCCGCCGCAGCGGGCAGCGACGCCAGCTCGGCTTCCCGATGGCGATCGTCGCCGTGGTGGTCGTCGGCCTCCTGCTCATCGTGTTCGCACGCCAGAGCAACCAGGCGTCCGCCGACAACCACAACCCGCCGCAGCCGAACCGGGACCACTGGCACGAGGCGTATGGGCTCTACATCTGCGACCGGTTCCTCACCAACGTGGCCGACAAGGGCTCCGACGTGCTGGGCATCCACACCCACCAGGACGGCCTGATCCACATCCACCCGTTCACCGCAGCGGCCGCCGGCAAGCAGGCGACGCTGAGCAAGTTCTTCCAGGACACCGGGCTCAAGGTCAGCGACTCGTCGATCAAGCTGCCCGCCGCCGATCCGTTCAACGGCCGCCTCTACAAGGAAGGCGAGACCACGTGCGGCGGCAAGCCGGCGAAGGTCGAGGTGGTCCACTGGAAGTCCGCGATCGCGGCGTCGACCGGCGCCAAGCCGGACAAGGTGTACACGAGCGGCTTCGGCGGGATCCGCCTGAGCGAGGACCTCGGCGCCTTCACGTTCGCGTTCGTGCCGGCCGGCACGAAGATCCCGCCGCCGCCCGAGGCCGGCCAGATCCAGCAGAAGGCGACGGTCGACCAGGGCCAGACCAGTCCTGATTCGAGCGGCTCCACCACGCTGCCGACCAACACCACGCCCGCGTCGGATCAGACGACGATCCCGACGACGGCCCCCGCTTCGACCACGAGCCCGGCCTCGAGCACCACCTCCGCGCCGGGCTGATGCAGGCGGTCGTCCTCGTCGGGGGCTTCGGCACCCGGCTCCGGCCGCTGACCGCGGCCACCCCCAAGCAGATGCTCACGATCGTCGATCGACCGATGATCGAGCACGTCCTCGCCCACCTCGGCCGCCACGGCATCACCGAGGTGGTCCTGTCGCTCGGCTTCAAGCCCGATGCGTTCTCCGACGCCTACCCCGACGGGGTGTGCGCCGGCCTGCGCCTCCACTACGCGGTCGAGCCCGAACCGCTCGACACGGCCGGTGCGGTGCGCTTCGCCGCGGAGCACGCAGGCATCACCGACCGCTTCGTGGTCCACAACGGCGACAACCTCACCGACCTCGACCTGACCCAGCTCGTCGAGCTCCACGCCGACCGCGGCGCCGAGGCGACGATCGCGCTGCACCGCGTGGAGGATCCCTCGGCCTACGGGGTGGTGCCGACCGACGCGAACGGCCGCGTGCTCGCCTTCGTCGAGAAGCCCGAGCCGGGCACCGCGCCGACCGACCAGATCAACGCCGGCACCTACGTCCTCGAGCCCTCCGTGCTCGGCCGCATCGCCGAAGGACGCAAGGTGTCGATCGAGCGGGAGACGTTCCCGGCGATCGCCGCCGACGAGCGGCTCTACGCGATGCCCCAGGACACGTACTGGATCGACGCGGGCACCCCGGAGGCGTACCTGCGGGCGCAGCTCGACCTGGTCGACGGGCGCCGGGGCGACCCGTGGCCGGCGGTCAGCCCGGAGGCGGAGATCGATCCGGGGGCGGCCGTCGAGCACTCGATCGTCGTCGCCGGCGCCTCGATCGGGAACGGTGCGAAGGTGCGGGACTCGGCGGTGCTCGCCGGCGCGGTGATCGAGGCCGGCGCGGTGGTCGAGGGATCGATCGTCGGCCCCGGTGCACAGGTCGGCGCCGACGCCCGGCTGACGAACCTCTGCGTGCTCGGCGAAGGCGTGGCGGTGTGGCCCGGCGAGGTGCTGGAGGGCGAGCGCCGCTAGCGCGGTTGGTTCCGCTTCAGCGGAACAGGTCTTCGTGGGGTGCGCGGACGATCTCCTCACGCACGTTGCCCGTGCGCAGCCACGCCGGATCGACCCCCCGCACGATGGCGACCGGTATGCCCGACGCCTTGCCCATCACGAGCTCGGCGGCACTGGCCAGCTCGTCGACCACCGCCACCTCGGTGACCTGCAGCTCTCGGCCGCGGTCGTCGGTCGTGCCCTTCAGGTCCACGACCGCGCCGATCCCTGCGCAGCCGATGGCGACGTCGGTGAGGCCGCGACGCCACGTGCGCCCGAAGGTGTCGGACACGATGACCGCGACCTCCACGCCGGCCCGGGCCCGGATGCCGTCGCGGATGCGGCGGGCGGAGCGGTCGGAGTCGACGGGCAGCAGCGCGGCCCAACCCTGATCGACGTTCGACAGGTCGACGCCCGCGTTCGCGCACACGAACCCGTGCGTGGTCTCGGTGATCACGAGATCGCCGCGGCGGCGCAGCACCCGCACGGTCTCGGCGTCGACCACCGGCTGGTGGCCGCGTGGATCGTCGGGATCGATGCGGACCAGGCGATCCTCGGCCTTCGACACGATCTTCTGCGTGACGACGAGGACGTCTCGATCCTGCAGCCCGAACGGTTGCGCTTGCGCGGCCGTTGCGATCAGTCCGGCGAGGTCGTCGCCCGGGTGGATCTCGCCGATGCCCTCGACGCCGACGATCTCGAGCCGGCTCATTCGTCGGGGACGATCGACTCGAGCACCGTGTCGGCCAGCGCGGCGGCGACGGCGGGCGTGGACATCACCGTCGGTGCGACCACGCAACGCAGGCCGCTCTCCTCGACCGCGGATGCGAGCGCCGCGTCGGCCTCGTCGATGACGAGCGTGGATGCCAGCGGCGCGTACAGCTCGGCGACGCCGACCACCGTCGAGCTGTGACCGAGCTCCTCGAGCAGCCGGTCGGCCGGGCCCTTGAGCGCGGCACCCGCGACGATCGGTGACACCGCAACGGTCCGCTCGCGCGCCGCGGTGACTGCGTCGCGCACGCCGTCGACCGCGAGCACGGGGTCGATGGAGATGAGCGGGTTCGACGGCGCGATCACCACGCACTCGGCGTCCGCAATCGCGTCGATCACGCCGGGCGCGGGCTGAGCCTCGCCGGCGCCCTCGAAGCGGATGGCCCGCACGGGCACCGAGTGCTGCCGCTGCACGAAGTACTCCTGGAAGCCGATCTCGATCGGCCGGCCGTCAACACCGTCGATCGTGAGCTTGGTGCGCAGCCGGTCGTCGCTGGCCGGCAGCAGCCGGAGCTCGAGGCCCCAACCGGCGGCGATCTCCGCGGTGATCTGTGAGAGGGGAGCGCCTTCGCCGCGGCGCTCCGTGCGGTACATGTGGGTGCCGAGGTCGCGGTCGCCGAGGTTGAACCACGTCGTCCCGCCGTAGCGGCCGAGGGTCTCCATCGCCTGCCACGACTCGGCGGCCAGGCCCCACCCCCGGACGGGGTCGATGGCCCCGGCGAGGGTGTAGGTGATCGTGTCGAGGTCGGGGCTGATCGACAGCCCGTGCAGCTCCACGTCGTCGCCGACGTTCACGATCGCGGTGATCTCCTCCGGCGGCCGGACCTGCACCAGGCCGCTCAGGAAGCGGGCCGCGCCGACGCCGCCGGCGATGACCGTGATCACGGTCGGGGACCCTATCGGCGGGTCCGGTCAGTCCTCGGTGTCGTCGTCCTCGTCGAGGTCGCCGTCGAGGTCGTCGTCGTCGAGGTCGTCGACCGCCTCGGTGGTGGGGGGCGGCTCGATGTCGGCGAGCAGCTCGATCACGACCTGGCGGAGCCGCTCGACGTCGAGGCCCTGGGCCCGCAGGGCCTCGGCCGCGATCCCGTCGCTGAGGCCGACGGCCAGGAGGAGGTGCTCGCAGCCGATGTAGTTGTGGCCGAAGGCCAGCGCCTCGCCGATGGCGAGGTCGAAGACCCGCCGGGCGTAGGGCGTGAAGGGCAGGCGCCGGCGATCGGGACGGCGCTGGCCGCGACGCCGGGTCCCCGGGGGCGGGTCGGCGTGGGCCGGCAGCAGCCGGGCGGTGACCTCGTGGCGCAGCGCGTCGGCGGTCACGCCACCGCGCTCCACTGCGGCGATCCCCAGGTTGCCCGGGACGTCGAGGATGCCGAGGAGGATGTGCTCGGTGCCGACGAAGGTGTGATCAGCCTCGCGGGCCTCGTCTATCGCGGCACGGATCGCCGAGCGGGCCCGCGGGGTGAAGCGGCCGACGCCCGGCCGCCACCACCGCTCCGGCCGGGGCCGGTCGTGGTGGCGCTGGTGGGCGCCCTGGCGGGTCACGCCGAGCACATCGCCGATGTCGGACCAGGAGGCGCCGGAGGCCCGGGCCTCGTCGACGAAGTGGGTCACGAGATCCTCGCCGAGGCGACCGACCTCCCGGGCGACCTCGGAGGCGGCCCGCAGGCGATCCAGCTCGGTGCCCGCCGGGCACCGGTCGCCGACGGTGTCGACGAGGTCGTTGAGCTCAGGCACAGGGGACATGCGTCAAGTATGAGTTGACACCCGCACCGCTTGTCAACCCCCCATTGACGCGTTCTGAAGGCTGTGAGGATCATCGACGCGGTCCGGTGATCGCGCTGG
>JAFBAD010000050.1 GCA_019247975.1 Acidimicrobiia bacterium | reverse complement strand
GATGGCAGGACGCGAGCAGCTCGGGCTCTCCGCCCTCCCCACCCCGCCAGACGGGGCCGACGGTGTGGATGACGAAGCGCGCCGGCAGGCGGTACCCGCCCGTCGCCTTCGCGTCGCCGGTCTCGCAGCCGCCGAGGCGGCGGCACTCCTCGAGGATCGCCGGGCCGCCCGCGCGGTGGACGGCGCCGTCGACGCCGCCGCCGCCGAGCAGCGACGAGTTGGCGGCGTTGACGATCGCGTCGACCTCGAGCGTGGTGATGTCGGCGCGGACGGCTTCGATCACACGGGCGACGCTACGCGCCGCTGACTCCACTCCTCGATGGCGTCGACGATCGCCGCCGGCTCCTCGATCGGCAACGTGTGGCCGGCCTCGGGGAACCAGGTGATCTCCGCGGTCGGGATGCGCTCGAACAGCTCCTCGGAGCAGGCGCGTGGCGTGAACGCGTCCTTGCCGGCGGCCAGCAGGAGGACCGGCACCTGCACGCGGGGGAGCAGGTCGCGTGCGGAGTGCCGGCGCATCGACTCGAGCGCGCGCACGAGCACGGCCGGGTCGGACTCCACGAGGTGGAGGAGGTACGGGTGCAGCCCGTCGGCGGTGGTCTTCGGCCCGGCCGCGCCGAACAGGCGGGCGCCGAGGTAGCCGGCCCGCTTGCTCCCGAGCCACGGCCAGATCGGCTGCACGATCTCCGGCGCCAGGGTCATCACCGCCTTGCTCACGGGCAGCGTCGCGTTCACGACCCTGCGGCCGTACACCGCGTCGAGCGGGCTGTCGCACGCGCCGGCCACGAGCACGAGCCCGCTCACGCGCTCGGGGCAGAGGCGGTAGAGCTCGAACGCGACCTGTGCGCCCATCGAGTGCCCGACCACGATCGCGTCGTCGATGCCGGCGTCGTCGAGCACCTCCCCGAGGTCGAGCGCCATCCGCTTCACCGACAGGTCCTCGGACGTGAGGTTGCGCGCGCCGCGCCCGGGTGGGCGGGGCAGTCCCGAGCCGCCGTGGCCGCGCGTGTCGGGGACGATGCACACGTGCCCCGCGTCCACCAGGCGGGGGACGACGTCGGCCCAGTAGACGTCGCTGCACGAGAGGCTGCTCGCGAAGATCATCGCCGCGCCGGGTGCGACCGAGCGCCGCGGCTCCCGCCGCGCGTAGACGATCGGCGTGCCGTCGCTGACGACGACGCGCGCCTCCTTCGGGAACGCCGCGTAGTGGTCGTCGCACCCCGGTGCCGGCTCCCAGAACCCGGGCGCGGCTGGCAGCAGAGCAGGTTCCGAGACGGCGGCCACCAACGGTCCTCCAAGTTCCTCTTGCGTTCCCCAGCGGCAGGAGCCAAGATCACACCGTTGTAATTCCACGTGTGGTATGCGGCACCGCCGTATCGCATCGTAGGCCCCCGGTCGGGAGCTTTCGGGCACGTCGGTTCAGCGTCCGCAGGGCGGAGTTGGGAAGGAAGTCTCATGCACAGCGTCAACGAGAGCACCACCGATGGGTGGCAAGAGCTCGCGAACTGCCTGGGCGTCGACCCTGACCTGTTCTTCCCGGAGCGGGGCGCCTCGACCAGGGAGGCCAAGGAGGTCTGCCGAGGCTGCGTCGTCCGAGAGGACTGCTTGGAGTACGCGCTCACCAACAGCGAGAAGTTCGGGATCTGGGGCGGCATGAGCGAGCGGGAGCGGCGCCGCATCCGGCGCCAGCGTGCGCTCGCCCGCCGCGCCGGCGCGTAGATCAGCGAGCGGCGAGGCGCGCTTCGATCGTCCGCTCCGGCGCGAGGTCGAGCTCCGGCCAGCGGTCGGGCTCGATCACGTCGAGCACCGCCCGCGGTGCGAGCCCGACGAGCTCGGCGCGCGCAATCGCCGCGTGTGCGGCCACCCGGTCGTACACCTCGGCCGGGCCCACCTGGTCAGGGGCGATCAGGTTGCAGGACACCTGCACCTGGTCGCCCACGGCCAACCCGAGCGTGCGCACCGCCGGACCGCGCACCTCGGCTGCGATGCGCCGCGCACGCGGGAGGTCCGGCTCGACCAGCCAGAGGTTGTAGGCGACGAGCACGTCGCGCGCGCCGACCGCGATCGCACCGGCGGTCGGGTGCGGACGGTCCGGGCCGGTGTCAGGGCGCAGCGCGCCGAACGCGCCGCGGCGCACGTCGGGCAGCGTGCGCTCGGGGCCGTAGAGGAAGCACGGCACCCCGAGCTCCGATCCGGCCCACCTGGCGAACCGATCGCGCGCCACGATCGCGTCGGCCATCGTCGTGCCGTCGCCGTAGGGGATGAACGGCACGACGTCCACCACGCCGATGCGCGGGTGGGCACCGAGGTGGTCGCGCAGGTCGAGTCGCTCGACCACCGCGCCGGCCACCCGCCGGGGAGCGTCGGTGCCGACGAGGGTCAGCACGCTGCGGTGGTGGTCCGCGTCGGTGTGCAGGTCGAGCAGGTCGGGCCCTGCGACGCGCCGGACCTCGTCGAGGATCGCCGCGCTGCGGCCCTCGCTCACGTTGACCACGCACTCCAGCACCAGGCAGAGGCTGGCACCCCGCGGTGTGCGTCGCGACCAGGAGGGTTAGGGTGACCCCGTGGGAATCGGCGCACCAGAGCTCATCATCGTGCTCATCATCGTGCTCGTGATCTTCGGAGGCGCCAAGCTCCCGAAGCTGGCCAGGTCCCTCGGCGAGGCCAAGAAGGAGTTCGAGGCCAGCACGAAGGACGACGAGAGCGACACCAAGAAGACCGCCTGACCCGAGGTCAGGCGCTGGCGGCGGCCGCCTGGCGACGACGCTTCAGGATGCGGCGGCGCTCTCGTTCCGAGCAGCCGCCCCACACGCCGTGGTCGATCCGCTGGGCCAGGGCGTACTCGAGGCAGGGCTCCTGCACCGGGCAGGTCGCGCAGATCCGGCGTGCGATCTCCACGCCGACGCCGTCGCTCGGGAAGAAGCGAGCCGGGGGCTCGTGGGCGCAGTTGCCGTGGCGCATCCAGTCGGCTCGTTCGTTCACGTCACTCCTTCGACCACAACCAGCACAAAGCTGAGGTAAAGGGGGCGCGTCGGCCCCAGTCATGTCGAACGGGGGACGCGGCCACAGGGGGCCCCTCCATCTGCGACGATGGGCCTTCCGTGAGCGATCCCGAGCGTCCTTTCGGGGCCGCGGCACCGAGCGGACCTGCTGGTCCGAGCCCGTGGGCGCCCCGTGGACCCGGTCAGGATGGTCCTCACGCTGCGTCGCCCGCCCCCTCCGCACCGGCGCCGCCGCCCTTCGGCGCCCCGCCACCGGGTACCCCTCCCCGGCCGCCCGGGACGATCACCGGCGGACCCTTCGGCGGCCACGGCTACCCCGACGAGCCGCCGCTGCCGCCCTACATCCCACCCCGTGAGCCCGACGGCCGGCTGGGTGCTGCGCTCATCGGCGCGCTGGTGGGAGCGGTGGTAGCTGCGCTCCTCGCCGGCGTGGTCGTCGCGCTGAACGACAACGGCTCCGATCGGGCCACCGCGCCGCCCACCACTCGCGACCAGCTCGACATCCGCCGGCTGCTCGACGCATCGGAGCCGTCGGTGGTGGCGATCGAGAGCGCCTCGGCCGCGGGCTCGGGCTTCGTCATCAGCGCGAACGGGCTCATCGTGACGAACGATCACGTGATCTCGGGGGCCAGCAAGCTCGACGTCGTGTTCGTCGACGGGACGACGGCCGACGCTGAGCTGGTCGGTTCGTTCCCCGAGGACGACGTCGCGATGATCCGCGTGAAGAACCGCGACGATCTCGTCCCGGCGAAGCTCGGCTCCTCGGACGCGCTCGACGTCGGCGACAGCGTCGTCGCGATCGGCAACGCCCTCGGCCTCGGGGTCGAGCCGAGCGTGACGCTCGGCATCGTGTCGGCCAAGGACCGCAGCATCGAGACCGAGGAAGGGCTGCGTGAGCACCTGATCCAGACCGACGCCGCGATCAACCCCGGCAACTCGGGCGGCCCGCTCCTCAACGCGCAGGGCGAGGTGGTCGGCATCAACACCGCCAACATCCCGGGCGCGCAGAACATCGGCTTCGCGCTCTCGATCGACGCGGTGCGGCCGCTCATCGCCAAGCTGCGGGCCGGCCACGGCGAGATCAACGCGAAGACCGGCTTCCTGGGGGTCGAGTCACTGGCGGTCGACGACCCCCGGGTGCTCCCGTCCCTGCTCGCCACCTACGAGGTCGACCGCGACTCGGGAGCGTTCGTGCTCGAGGTCACCCCCGACTCCGCGGCCGAGCAGGCCGGGCTCCAGCGGGGCGATGTGATCATCGAGGCCGACGGGGTCGACATCCGCAACAGCGACGACGTGGCCAAGGTGATCCGCAAGCACGTGGCCGGCGAGCGCATCTCGGTGACCTTCGAGCGGCGGGGCGTGACCCACACCATCGAGGTCACCCTCGGCCGGCGGTAGGCTGTCCCGCCCCACCCCGACCAGGAGCAACGATGTCGCAGATCGACCAGGACGGACCGCCGCAGCCGCCGGTCGGCCACGCCCGCGTGGTCTACCTCGGACCGGTCGCACCGCACTGGGAGGTGCACTCGGACTTCGGCGACCCGAAGGTGATCGACGCCTTCCGGGACCGGGTCATGGCCCGGCTGGTCCTCGTCCCCCCGCACGACCCCCAGTTCCGGCGCAACCGGGAGCGGGTGGTGCGCGACGCCGAGCGGGAGAACCTCCTCCTCGACTGGGACCTCGGCATCCCCGACGAGGGCGCCTGACCCGCATGGCGATCGGCGTCGATCTCGGCGGAACCAAGATCCTCGTCGCGCGGGTCGAGGGCAAGAAGGTCCACGACACGCAGAAGGCGGACACGCCGACGACGGGTCCGGCCGACGTCGCGTCCACCATCGCCGAGCTCGTCGCGCGCATCGACAAGTCGCCGCACGCGATCGGCGTCGGCACGCCGGGTCAGGTCGACGACGACGGTGTCGTGGTCGGTGCGCCCAACCTGGCCGGCTGGCAGGACCCGGTTCCCCTCCAACAGCTCATCCGTGACGCGACAGGCTGCAAGCGGATCACCATCGACAACGACGTGAACGTGGCGACGTGGGCCGAGCACCGCCACGGTGCGGCCGACGGCCACGACGACGTCCTCGGGGTGTTCATGGGCACCGGCGTCGGCGGTGGGGTCATCCTGAACGGCAAGGTCCGCCGCGGGCCACGCGGCCTCGGCGGCGAGATCGGCCACACGATGTACCAGCCGGGCGGACGGCGCTGCGGCTGCGGGATCGAGGGCCACGTGGAGGCGTACGCGGGCCGCGTGGGCATGGAGCGCGAGGCGCGCCGTCGCCACCTGGCCGGCGAGTCGACCGCGCTCGTGGAGATCTCGGGTGAACAGCGGATGAAATCCTCGGTGTTCGAGAAGGCGCTCGCGCAGCACGACGCGGTGGCCGAAGAGCTCATCGAGGAGGCGGTGGCCGCCGCCGCGGTCGCCATCTCGAACGCGGTCATGTTCGTCGACATCACCTTCGTCGTCCTCGGCGGTGGCGTGGCGGAACGGCTGGGAGCCGACTTCGCGAAGCGGATCGAAGGGGCGGCCAACAAGCTCCTCGTGACCCACGACGCGGTGGAGGTGGTGCCCGCCGCCCTCGGCGACAACGCCGGGGTCGTGGGGGCCGCAGCCCTGGTCGACTGACCGGACCACGGCGTTGACCCGGCCGGTACCGTTGGCCCCGTGGACCACGGGCCCGATCGGCTGCTGAACCGCGAGCTCTCATGGATCGACTTCGACGAGCGGGTGCTCGCCCTGGCCTGCGATTCGAGCGTCCCGATCATCGAGCGGGCCAAGTTCCTGGCCATCGCCAGCCAGAACCTCGACGAGTTCTTCCAGGTGCGGGTGGCCGGGCTCATGGACCAGGTGGCGGCCGGCCTCTCCAGCACCTCGCCTGACGGTCGCACCCCCGCCCAGCAGCTCCTCGAGATCGCCGACCGCACCCGCTCGCTGGTCCGGCGGATGGAGCGGGTGTTCCTCGAGGAGGTCGTGCCCGAGCTGTCCAGGGTCGGCATCCGGCTGTCCGCCTGGGACGAGCTCGACGAGGACGACCGCAAGCACATGGACGAGGAGTTCGAGAACCGGATCTTCCCGGTGCTCACCCCGCTCGCGGTCGACCCGGGCCACCCGTTCCCATACATCTCGACGCTGTCGCTGAACCTCGCGGTCATCGTGCGCGACCCGGTGACCGAGGAGCGCCGGTTCGCGCGGGTCAAGGTGCCGCAGGTGCTGCCCCGGTTCGTCGTCATGCCCGACGGCGAGCGGTTCGTGCCGCTCGAGCAGGTGATCGCCGCCCACCTCGACCAGCTCTTCCCGGGGATGATCGTCGAGGAGCACTTCGCCTTCCGGGTGACCCGCAACGCGGACCTCACCCTCGAGGAGGAGGAGGCCGACGACCTGCTGGCCGCGGTCGAGATCGAGCTGCGGCGCCGGCGCTTCGGGCGCGCGGTCCGCCTCGAGATCGCCTCCGACGCGACCGACGAGGTGCGCACGCTGCTGCTGCGCGAGCTCGACCTCGACGACGAGGCGGTCTACGAGCAGGCCGGTCCGCTCGACCTCGGCGGCCTCTGGGCCCTGCAGGATCTCGACCGGCCGGACCTCAAGGACGAGCCCTGGGTCGCGGTCACCCAGCCCCGGCTGCAGGCCGCGGAGGGGGAGCGGGTCGACCTGTTCGCGACGCTGGCCGACCGCGACGTGCTCGTGCACCTGCCGTACGACTCGTTCACGTCGTCGGTCGACGAGTTCATCCGCCAGGCCGCAGCTGATCCGAAGGTCCTGACGATCAAGCTCACGCTGTACCGCACCTCCGGCGACAGCAGCATCATCACGTCGCTGATCCGCGCCGCGGAGCGAGGCAAGCAGGTGGCCACGCTGGTCGAGCTGAAGGCGCGCTTCGACGAGGCCAACAACATCGAGTGGGCCCGCGCGCTCGAAGAGGCGGGCGTGCACGTCACCTACGGCCTCGTCGGGCTGAAGACCCACACCAAGACGGCGCTCGTCGTGCGCGAGGAGGGCGACGGCGTGCGTCGCTACTTCCACCTCGGCACCGGCAACTACAACGAGAAGACGGCGAAGGTCTACGAGGATCTGGGCCTGCTGAGCGCCGACCCCGACGTGGGCAGCGACCTCACGCAGCTGTTCAACTACCTCACCGGGTACGGCCGCAACGTCCGCTACCGGAAGCTGCTCGTCGCGCCGCACACGTTGCGCCACCGGATCGAGGACCTCATCCGCAACGAGATGGCGGCGCCGCCCGGCACGGGCCGGATCATCATGAAGATGAACGCGCTCGTCGACCCGGCGATGATCGACCTGCTCTATGAGGCCTCGGCCGCGGGCGTCGAGATCGACCTCGTCATCCGGGGGATCTGCTGCCTGCGCCCGGGCGTTCCCGGCCTCTCCGAGCGCATCCGGGTGCGGTCGATCGTCGGCCGCTACCTCGAGCACTCCCGCATCTACCTGTTCGGCAACGGCGCCGGCGAGGGCGCGACCGCGATGTACATCGGGTCGGCCGACCTCATGCCCCGCAACCTCGACCGCCGGGTCGAGGCGCTGGTGCCGATCGCCGACACCGGTCTGCAGCGCCGACTGCGCGAGGTGCTCGACGTGAACCTGGACGACGACACGCTCGCGTGGGTGCTCGAGCCGGACGGCTCGTGGCACCACGTCGACCCCGGCGGCACGGTCGACACGCACCGCCGCCTGCAGCAGCTCGCGCTCATCCGCTCACGGCGCCAGGAGTCGAACGCGCTCGACCGCCCGGGTCCGCGGCAGGGCCACGACGGCGAGGTCCGCGCTGCCGGCGGCGTCGTGTGGCGGGAGGGCGAACAGGGCGTCGAGGTCCTGCTGGTCCACCGGCCGCGCTACGACGACTGGTCGCACCCGAAGGGGAAGTGCGACGAGGGCGAGACCGACGAGGCGTGTGCGCTGCGCGAGGTGGAGGAGGAGACCGGCCTGCGCTGCGAGCTCGGCGAGGAGCTGGCGTCGACCGCCTACCGCGATCGCCACGGCCGGCCGAAGCGGGTCCGTTACTGGAGCATGCGGCCGATCACCGGGAACTTCACCCCCATCGACGAGGTCGACCAGATCCGCTGGCTGCCGGTCGACGACGCGCGTGACGTCCTGACCTACGGCCACGACGTGAGCGTGCTCGACAGCCTCGTGAGCGGCCTCGGTTCGCCCGCCTCAGACCGGGACTGAGCGGAGCGACCTCGTCTCGAGCGGTTCGGGTCTGACGAGCGCGCGGGCCGCGCCGTCGACGAGGCCCTCGACCGGTCCCCGCCGGAACGTGCGCCGCCAGAGCCACGCAGCGCCGCCGAAGAGGAGGAAGAAGGCGCACGTGGAGAGGACGTACGCAGGCGTGGAACCGACGTGGGGCTGGATGTCGGTCCAGAGCGTGTCGGCGTACCAGAGGTGCACCAGGTAGAAGGTCAGCGCGAGCTGGCCGATGGCGATCGGCGGAGCCAGCCACGCCGATCGCCCTCGGGACCCGCGGACGAACGACAGGCAGACGCCGAGGATCGCGATGGCGATGCCTGCCGCGGTCACCGCCCACGTCAGCGACTCGGAGTGCGCGGCGCCGCTCCAGTGGTGGGTCCAGCCCAGCGGCCGGGTCCCGAAGGCGCGGGCTCCGGCCCAGCCCACGAAGCTGCCGGTTGCGCCGACCAGCGCACCGCCGCACGCGAGGCGATGGGCCAGGCGCGGGTCGTCGAGGTCGAGGCGGCCGAGGGCCATGCCCGCGAAGAAGAAGCCCGACCACACGACCGCCGGGTACACGCCGTCGACGGAGAGCGCGCGGAGGAGATCGACGGGGTGGGCCAACGCGCCCAGGCCCTTGTCGGCGTGGCCGCCGAGCGTGATCGAGCCCGTGTGCACGAGGAACGTGATGACGAGCGGGCCGATCACCAGGCAGGCACCGGCCAGCGCGACCAGGGCTCGGCGGCCGAGGCGCAGCGCAACCACGCCGAGCACGAAGTAGAGCGCGAAGTACTGGAGGATCGCCCCGTAGAACTGGGTGGCGAGGAGCAGGCCGATGACGAGGAGCGCGGCGGCGCGGACCACGACCAGCGCGCCCGTCCGGGTGGTCCGCCGGTGCTGCCAGCCGAGGCTCAGGCCGACGCCGGCGACGAGCACGAACAGGGGTGCGACCCACACGTTCACCCAGATGAGTGCCCGGTCGCCCGCGGACCGCGGCGTGACCAGCGTGTGGACGATCAGCATCCCGAGCATCGCGATCGCGCGCGCCAGGTCGACCCCTGCCAGCCGGGTCGGCGCTGCTCGTGAGCCCATCGCCGCGCAGTATCGACAGTCGACGCGATGCGGGGGGAACGGCGGCGTGTACGACGGGTGAACGCTCGGTGACGGCCACGCCACGATCGGACCGCCCGGTGGCATCCTGAGCGGGTGCAACCGGTGGATCGAGCAGACGTCGAGCACTTCGCGCGGTACGGCTGGCTGCTCCTGCGGGGCGACGACGCCGAGCGGGTGACGGACCTCCGCTCCTGGGTCGACGAGGTGTCGGGGTGGGCCGAAGGCGCCGGGGACTGGTTGCAGTACCGCGAGATGACCGACGACGGCCCGAAGCTGTGCCGCAGCGAGAACTTCGTGCCGTTCCAGGACGGGCTGCGCACGTTGCTCACGACCGGGCCCATGGTGGACACCGCGTCGGCGCTGCTCGGCGAGCCGGCGGTGCTCTACAAGGAGAAGATCAACTACAAGCTGGCCGGTGGCGCAGGGTACGCGCCGCACCAGGACGCGCCGGCCTACCGGTTCGTCGAGAGCCACGTCTCGTGCATGGTCGCGGTGGACGACGCGTCGATCGACAACGGCTGCCTCGAGGTGGTGTCGGGCCGCCACCAGGAGCTGCTGCCCACCGATGAGGCCGGGTGCATCGCATCCGACGTGGTCGAGGAGATGGAGTGGACCGCCGTCCCGGTGCAGGCCGGCGACACGCTGTGGTTCCACTCCCGCACGCCGCACCGCAGCGGGCCCAACCGGTCCCCGGTGCCGCGCCGGGCGCTGTACCCGACGTACAACGCCGCTCGCGAGGGTGACCTGCGTGAGTCGTACTACCGCCAGAAGCTCGCCGAGTTCGCGGCGGCCGGCGACGCGGCCGACGGCGTCCGGGTCTCGTTGATCGGCGACTTCCAGGGCCGGCCGGTCACGTGACCGCAGGATCGATCGAGGAGATCCACGCGCTGTACGAGCGCTGGGGAGCCGAGCACTACGACGAGGAGCTGAGCCAGCTCGCCCACGCGCTGCAGACCGCCGCGCTCGCCGAGCGCGAGAGTGCCGGGGACGGGCTCGTGGCGGCCGCGCTGCTGCACGATGTCGGGCACCTGCTCGAGCTGCAGGCCGGTGCCGACGCGACCGGCCCGGTCGACCGGCGCCACGAGCGCACCGGCGCGGCGTACCTGTCCGAGATGTTCGACGACGGGGTCACTGCGCCGATCTCGCTCCACGTCCAGGCCAAGCGGTACCTCTGCGCCACCGACGCCTCGTACGCGGGCGGGCTCTCGGCCGGCTCGACCCGCAGCCTCGAGCTCCAGGGTGGCCCGATGACGGCTGCGGAGTGCCGCGACTTCGAGGCTCGCCCCGGCTTCGCCGAAGCGGTGTCGCTGCGGCGCTGGGACGACCTCGGCAAGGTCGACGGCCTCGACGTCGGGACCTTCGACCGCCACGTGCCGCTCCTGGAGCGAGCGCGCCGTGGCCCTTGCCTCCCCCAGTAGGCAAGGGCCACGATCGCCATCGGGCGGGGTCCGCACCACCCGGTGCGACCACGCTGCCGGAGCCGTTCGTCTCCAGCGCAGCGCGACGGTGAACGTCGGGTGAAGTTCCGGCGATCCCCGGCCGTGGCCCCCGCGAGGCCGCGTAGCTTCGATCCGGTCCGAGGGGTCGGGGAGTCGTGGTTGCAGTGGTACGAGGGATGACGACAGCGGCCGACGTCGAACGTCGCATGGGAGCGGTCGACGCCGGGCTGCAGTGGGCGTGGGCCGCCTCGCAGCAGGTGCGCCGGCTCCGCTACCACGAGCGGGCGTTGCTCTGTGACGAGGACGAGCAGCCCGGTGGTCGGTCCCGCTTCCTCGCGCTGCGGAGCGACGCAGAGCTGTGCATGCTCGCCCTGTCGAACCTGGCGCGCGTGCTCGACGAGCTCACTCCGGCGACGGGACGCTGGCCGTCGGGCGAGGCGCCGGTCGATCTCGTCGAGGCCATCTCCACGCTGCGCGAGGCCGTCCCGACGGGTCGCGCCGTACGCCGGCGCGACGTGATCCGGCGGTCGGCCGCGGTGATCGATCTGCGTGATGACCCGCGCCGCTGCACGTTCGGCCCCGAGGGCACCCGCGTCGCGGGCCTCGGCCTGGACGAGCTCGGCAGCGTGCTCGAACCGGTGCTCGCGTTCTTCTCGACCCTCGAGAGCTCCGGCTTCGCGTTCGACGGCTGGCGCGCCGTCGGACGCTGACCACCCCGAACCGGGCCCAGACGCGAAGCGAGGCCCGCGGTCCGTGGCGCGGGCCTCGCTCCTGGTTCGGCTCCGGCGACGGGAGTGCGGGAGCCGTGCTCGGCCGGGCCTTCCGCGTGGCCCGGCCGAGACCGTGTGCTGCTGGCGAGGTCAGGTCGGGTTGGACCCGTAGACCTCGTCGTAGTTGTTGATCGTGAGCTGGTCGAGCTGCCCGTTCTCGACGTACTCCTCGACCGTGCCCTCGCCGTTCCCGGACGCGAGCCCCTTGGTGGAGTGCACCTGCACCGAGAACAACCAGTTGCCGTCGCCGAGGGTGTCGCTGGCGTCGATGATGCCCGACGTCTCCTCGTCGTTGGTGATGAAGTTCGGGCTGCCGACGCTCGGGTCGAACTGATCCAGGTTGAACTGGGCCACGACACCGGTTGCGCCATCGCTGATGCGGTAGGCGACGATGCGAGCGACCGAGTCGTCCGCGCCCGGGTCCTCCTGGATCATCATGTTGCCGTTCGCATCGATGGCGATGTTGTCGGGCTTGTTGAGGCCGATCGACTCCGTGCCGTCGAGCAGCAACGTGAGCGTGCCGCCCTGCTGCGGGTGAGCCACGTCCGTGAAGCGGAGCCGCCACAGGCCGCCGCCTCCGCCGTCCGTCGTTCCCTCGCCGCCTTCGGTGGTGACGAAGTAGTAGTCGTTCGGGTTCGACGGATCGAAGGCGCCGTCCTCGATGCGGTTGAGGCTCAGGCCCTCGCTCTTCGCCTCGGCGTTCTGGTCGGCGCCGGACTGGTCCGAGCCCACGGTGGTCAGCGTGAACGGAACCGCGTCACCCTTGTTGTACGCCGCCCGGAACTGCGCGTCGTTCGCCGGGTCGGTCGTGGCGTCGTTGCCGTCGTTCAGCGTGACCGCGTAGTGCGTGCCGTTGAGCAGCCCGGCCCGCTGGAAGGCACCGCCGGCCGCGACCTTGCGGCCCGCGTAGAGCCAGAGCTGGCCGTCCGCGCTGTCCTCGTCGCCGACGACGACCGTCGCGTCCGAGTTCGGCGTGGACGCCACGTTGGTGTTCTCCCAGGACGCGAGCCCGAGCCGCGGCAGCTGCCGGGCCTGGCCGTCCTCCGAGACACCGAACACCCGGCCCTCGTCGCCGGTCTCCTCGTTGGCGAAGTAGATCTGGCCGGTGTAGCCACGACCCGACAGCGGGTTGAACAGCTGCCCTGGGGCCGTGAGGCTCGACGAGCAGAACCGGCCGAAGGCGTTCAGGTAGGCCGGGAACTGCTTGCCGTCGGACGTGCGGGTGCCGGCGGCCGGCGCGGTGTCGTCGTAGCTGTGGTCGAGGTAGTCCCAGTACTCCACGCCGGGCTCGATGAGGTCGCGGCCGCTCAGGACGTGGCGGTTGCTCGGGTCGATCACGAACTGGGACACGAACGCGCCCCGCTCACCGTGCAGCCGGGCGATGCCCTTGTCCGAGGTGAGCTCGTGGTTCATGTCGAGCACGATGTTGCCGTTGTCGTCCGTCGTGGCCCCGAGGCCGTCGGGGATGCCGACGAGCTCGTAGCCGTCGTCGGTGGACTTGGCGTCGTTCACGGTGAGCAGCGACCGCACGATCGTGTCGTTGGCCACGCCATGGACGTACGGCGCCGTCGCCGAGTTCGGCCCGGTGACGCTCAACGGCGAGCAGGCGCCGAACACCACCGCTGCCGCCGCCGGCACCGCGACCGCCGCGGCCATCCGTCGTCGAAGTCGCTTCTTCTGCACCAGGTCTCCTCCCAGCTTCGGCGCCAACCCCGTGGCCGGCGCTCGCGGCGCACGTTGGCAGCTCCCGTCGAACCGCCCATGGCCGTCAGGTGTCCTGCGGGTGAAGGTCAGAGAGACATCGCCGGAACGCGAACGAGGGCCCGGCGAACCGGGCCCTCGCTCAGTGGTGGTTCGGTTGGGGTTCGGTTACAGCGGCGGCGGGTTCTTGCGGCAGCGGCTGCTCGGCAGGCCGGGGCCGGCCGGAGCGAGGCTCAGCGGCACGAAGCCGTACTTGCTGATCGTGCTCTGCACGTCACCGTTGTTGGCGCACAGGAAGCCGTTGCCACCATCGGAGGTGGGAGCGACGCCGATGTAGTTGATCACCCGGTCGTAGGACGGGCTGGTCGTCTTGGCCACGTTGTAGACGTAGCGGACACCGAGGAACGAGTTGTTGCCGACCGTCGTCTTCGACGGGGCGACGCCGTTGATGTTGCCGATCACGGCCCCACCGCGGATGTCGGGAACGGTTCCGTTGCCCTGCGAGGTGATCTGCGCGAACGAGTACGGCAGGATCGTCCGGACCTTGTCGCTGTCGGCGACGAGGTTGCCGGAGTTCTCCTGGGCCCGCGTCGGCCGGTGGGCGCAGCTCGTGTCGTCGACGACGCCCTGCTGGGCGCTCGCGAGCCCGAGGATGCGGGTCTCGAAGAACGACAGCGTGCCCGAGCCGATCTGCGGGAGGTACCGCGTGATGGGCTCGTTGTCGCCGCCGACCTGGGCCCAGTTGGTGAACTTGGGCAGGCCACCGGGCTGGTCGCAGATGAAGATGCCCTTGAGCTGCGCGGTGGTGAGGTTGGTCGGTCCGCAGCCTGCGGGACCGGCGTCACCGCCGGGGCACGAGCCGCCGAAGCGGGCCCAGCTCACGGCATCCTTCGCGAACGCGTAGAACTCGAGGTTCGACGGATCGCTGGAGCTCCGGCCGCGGGACGACCGGGCCCAGTCGACGCAGCCGTCGGTGTCGGCGACGAGGGCGTTGATGCCCGCCGACGAGCCGTCCGGGGGCTGGTTGCTCGCGTTGTAGGTGATCTTGCCGCAGTGGCTGTCACCGGACACGGTGTAGCTCTGGTCACCGGTCAGCTTGTTGCCGGGCACGAACGCCTTGTCGCCACCGGTGTTGCCGCTGTCGTTGTACTGCTGGGTGAGGACCTTCATCACGTCGAAGATCGTGTCCGACCCCGGTCCGTTGATCGAGTCCCCGCTCTGACACCCGGTGAGGGTCGCTGCGCCGGCGATGACGGCGATCAGCAGACCCAGCACCTTGAAGGATTTCCTCAAGTTCTGACTCCCATTGTGCTCAGGGCGCCCCCTCCGGGCGCCGTGGTCGGCGAGAAGATCTCGCCGACGAAACGACTACGCCTCGGAGGTGAAACGGAGGGGGCCTCTCCCCGACGTCAGGGTGAACATCGGGGGAGGAATGGACGCCGCTTGCGCACCGCGCGGCGCGCCGCACTCAGAGCGTGGAGGGCAGGACGGGGGCGACGCTGTCGAACACCAGCACCACGAGCAGGGCGATGATCGGCGCCATCACCAACCAGGTCGTCCAGCGCGACCAGCGCCGGCGGAGGAGCACCGCCCCGACCGCAGCCAGCGCGAGCGCCTCGAGCCACAGCAGCACGCCGAACCCGCCCGAGCGGTCGCCGTGCAGGCCGAGCTCGTCGGTGCGCAGGTCGGTCGGTCGGGCCGCTTCGGTCGGCAGTGGTTCCTTGCGCTGCAGCTCGGCGGTGACGACGAGACGGCGGCTGGCCCGCAGGAGCGGCGCGGACGTCACCAACGTGAGCCGGTTGTCCCGCGTCGGGTCGATGACGTCCACGCCCTTGCGGGACACCTCGAACACCTTCGTCACGAGGTAGCGGGTGATGGCCTGTCCGGTCGTCGCCTCGATGAGGTCGCCCTCGGCGAGCCGGTCGAGGTGGAGGCAGGGCGCGCCGTAGGTGACCCGGCGGCACTCGATCACCGCGTTGCCCGCCTGCCCGGGGAGGGCGGACGTGCGCTCGTGACCCGGGCCCTTGCGGAGCTGTGATCCGTCGGTTCCCTCGATGACGATCTGCTGGAAGCCGATGCTCGGGATCTCCAGCTTCGCGACCGGCTCGCCCTCGGGGATCTCGCCGCCGATCCAGGTCTGCTGCGTCTCGACGTAGCTGCGGAACCGGCGATCGAGGCCGCGCTGGTCACGCCCCTGCATGAGCGGGGTGATCGCGACGAGGTACACCACGAACGCGAGCACCAGGAGGCCGAGCACGGTCAGGCCCCGCCCGACCGTGCGGACGACGTCGGGTCCGAGCGGGCCGTTGCTCGCGGCGGAGGGCTCGTCGGTGGCGACCGCGTCGGGCTCGGGGGTGGAGGTGGTCGGTCGGAGGTCGTCCTCGCGGTCCTCGATGATCGAGGTCATACCCGCCGCCTCCTCCCGCTCCACCAGGTCAGACCGGGCCCGAACACGAGCGCTGCCAGCCCGATCAGCAGCACGATCGGAAGGATCGCCTGGCCGTCCCCACCCTTGAACTTGCTGATCGGCAACGGCGCCGCGGTCTCGTTGCCGCTACCGCCCTTGTCCGAGGTCTTGGTCGGGTTGCTCGAGCCGCCGGTGGCCGGGTCCGACGGGGTCGAACCGTCGTCGAACGAAGGGCTGTCCGACGAGTCGGTCGGGCCGAGCGCCCCGGGATCGAACGGCAGCTCGGGGTCGGCGGTGTCGGGCGGGGTGTCGCCACCGCCGAGCGGAGGCGGCGTGTCGCTGCCGCCCGCCTTCACCGCGTCGGCCACCTGGCCCGCCTCGGACTGCAGGTCGGTCGTCAGCGGCAGGTAGCCCTCCGCGAGCACGTCGGGCTGCTGACCCTGGTTGCTCGCGTACTCGACGAACTGCGCGATCTTCGCGGCCTTCTCGACCGACATGCCCGTGGTGGGCACCATCGCGTAGTCGATCTTGGTCAGCGGGTACGCAGCCGCGGCGGACACGTCGGCCGCCTTCGTGCCGGTCGCGTCGTCGCTCTGCATCGCCGCGAGGCCCGAGGTCAGGCCGATGCCGTCGGCGGCGACGAAGCCGGTCGTGTCCGTGGCCATGGAGGTCGACGTCGAGGCGGGCCGCAGCTTGGCCGTGGGGATGCCGAACTTGCGGGCGGTCACCGCGTCGAGCACGCCGAGCAGGCCCTGGAAGCTCGGTGTCGCGACCTGACCGTCGCCCGGCGCCTGCATGTTGAACAGCCGGCGGGCGTTCGTGATCGTGCCTGAGCGGGGGTTGTAGCTGCCGAGGGTCGACTGGTCGCGGGCCTCGAAGGTGTCGGTCGGGTAGTCGATGCCCTTCCAGTAGGGGTCGACCTCGGCCACCGAGTCGTTGCCGTCGAGGAACTGGCGGGCCGCGCCGTCGGTGTTCAGCCAGCGGGTGAGGAGCGTGGCGTCGTCGTTGCGCTCGGCCCGGAGCAGCGGGGGCACCGTGGACGACGGCCAGTTGTGGCCCGGGTTGATGGCGAGGAACTCGGGGTCGGAGAAGAGCGTCTCGGCCGGTCCGCCGAACTGGTCACCGGCGATCAGGATGGCGACGAGCCGGGGCGTCAGGTTCATGTCGGTGATGCGCTCACCGGTCACCGCGTCGTACACGTTGAAGGCGACGACGACACCGGTGAGGTCGATCGGGGCGTACTCGGGGGACCGGCCCGACGCAGCAGCCGCGGCCGCGTCAGCGGGCCCGGACGCGATGCCCACGTCGATCAGCCCGTTGAGGAAGTTCTCGCGTCCGTCGACGGAGCTCGACTCCGTGTAGTCGACGTGCAGCGCGTCAGCACCGGTGCACGTCTGCGCGCTCCACGAGTAGAGGGCTTGGGAGGCCGACGCCTCACCGGCGGTCGTCACGTCGAAGGTGTCGACCGGCGGGCAGTCGGCCGGGCTGCGGGCGAAGTGGAGCGTCGTGGTCGCGGCGGTCGTCGGGAGACCGACCGCCGGGTACTCGCTGCCGTCGTTCTCGAACGCCACGAGCGAGCAGGGACTGGTCGCCGTGCAGTCGAGCGAGGGGAGCTGCAGCGCAGGGCGCACCTCGATGAACGAGGTGCCGGTGCCGTCGGCCTGGGTCACACCGTCGGGAACCGCGCTGCCGTTGTCGTCGTTCGTGGCCGGCGGCCGGAACGTCTGGTAGCAGTCGGCCAGCGACGAGGGCACCGCGCCCTTGCACTGCATGATCGTCACTGTGTAGGCGCCGTCGACCGACGGTTGGAAGCCGGTCCACGACACGGCCACCACCTCGTTGCCGAGCCCGTCGGCAGGTGTCGCGCTGAGCGTCCGGCCGTCGGCGGCGTTCGACGGCGGCGACGCGGCGGGAATGACGAGCAGCCACCCACACGTCGCGAACACGAGAACGAGGGCGCGCCGAAACACGGCGGTTACCTAACACGGGTTCGCGAGACGTCGGGTCGGTGGCATCCACTGTTCAGCCGGACTTCGCCGCCCGTACATCTACGGATGATTGGGTGGCGCTCCGTGGAGGCCGGGGTGGTTCAGCGCGACGAGACGCGGGTCGAGTACCGCGTCGAGCGGTCGCGCCCGGATCGCGTCTACCGCGGCGTCGTGCGGAGCGCGGGCATCGCCGTGCTCGTGATCATGGCGCTCATCGGTCTCTTCCTCCTGAGCGAGGGTCTGCCCGCGCTCAAGGAGGCCGGGTTCAGCTTCCTCACCGAGCAGAAGTGGAACCCGAACGAGGGCAGGTTCGGGATCGCCTCGATCCTCCTCGGCACGGTGATGATCGCCCTGGTTGCCCTAGTGATCGCGGTGCCGGTGTCGATCGCCGCCGCCCTGTTCGTCACCGAGTACGCCCCCCGCAAGGTGCGCGGCGTGCTCACCTCGACGATCGACGTGCTCGCTGCGGTGCCGAGCCTGATCTACGGCCTGTGGGGCCGCTTCTTCCTCCAGCCCCGGCTGGTGCCGGTGTCGGAGTGGCTCACCTCGCACCTCGGGTTCGTCCCGATCTTCCACACCACGACCGACCTCTTCGGCGGCACCGCGTTCACCGCCGGGGTCGTCGTGTCGCTGATGACCATCCCGATCACCACCGCCGTCGTCCGCGAGGTGTTCTCGCAGGCGCCGCCGGGTGAGAAGGAAGGCGCCCTCGCGCTGGGCGGCACCCGCTGGGGGATGATCCGCTCGGTCGTGCTGCCCTTCGGCCGGGGCGGGATCATCGGCGGCTCCATGCTGGGCCTCGGTCGCGCCCTCGGCGAGACGATCGCGGTGACCCTGATCATCTCGCCCATCTACGACCACATGTGGCAGATCCTCGACCGGGGCGGCAACTCCATCTCGGCCCTGATCGCGCTGCGCTTCAGCGAGTCGAGCGACAAGGAGATCCACGCGCTCATGGCCGCCGGCCTCGCGCTCTTCATCATGACCCTCGTCGTCAACGCCATCGCGTCGACGATCGTGAGCCGGTCCCGCTCCGGGGCGGCGACCGAGATATGACGATCCTCCAAGGCGACGGCATCGACAGCCCGGTGGACGTCGACGAGCCCGTCGACGCCGACGAGCGGCACCGCATCCGCGTCAGGCGGATCGACCCCGACGACCTCTTCGCGGTGGTCGGCAGCGCGCTGGCTGCGTTCTGCCTCGCCTGGCTCGGCTACGAGCGCCTCACCCCGCTCAGCGGGGGGCTCGGGTTCTTCGTCGTCTGGTACGTGCTCTTCATCGGCTTCGCGGCGTTGGTCCTGCGCGACCGGCACAGCTGGATCGCGGCCAAGGACAAGCTGGCCTCCATCGTCATCACGAGCTCGGGGGTGCTCGTCGTCGCGGCGCTCATCCTGATCGTCGGGTACACGACCGTCCGCGGCGTCGAGGCGCTCCGCCCCCACTTCTTCACCCAGACGCTCCACACCACCGGCCCGCTGGCCCCGGCCACCGACGGCGGTGGCGCGCACGCGATCGTCGGCACCATCGAGCAGGTCGGGTTGGCGGTGCTGGTGTCGGTGCCGCTCGGCATCGCCTGCGCGCTGTTCCTCAACGAGATCGGCGGTCGGCTGGCCCGACCGGTCCGCCTGATCGTCGACGCCATGAGCGCGGTGCCGTCGATCGTCGCCGGCCTCTTCATCTACGCGTTCTTCATCGTCGGGCTGCACCAGCACTTCTCCGGCTTCCCGGCCGCCCTGGCCCTGACCGTGCTCATGCTGCCGACCGTCACCCGCACCGCCGAGGTGGTGCTGCGGCTCGTGCCCGGCGGCCTCCGCGAAGGATCCCTGGCGCTGGGCGGGAGCGAGTGGCGCATGGCCCGCCTGGTGATCCTGCCCACGGCCCGGGCGGGACTCGTGACCGCCGTGATCCTCGGTGTCGCCCGGGCGGTGGGCGAGACCGCACCGCTGCTGCTGACCAGCGGCACCAACAGCGACATGAACTGGAACCCGTTCAAGGGCCCGCAGGAGGCCCTGCCGGTGTTCGTCTACAACCAGATCCGGTCGTCGTCGGACTCGTCGGTCACCCGTGCGTGGACCGGCGCACTCGTGCTGCTCCTGCTCGTGCTCGTCCTGTTCGTCGTCGCCCGCCGGCTCGCCCGGAGGAGGTTCGCGTGACCGCCGTAGAGACCCTCGTCGACCTCACCCGCACTCCCGCTTCGATGGCGGCGCGCGACGTGAGTGCGTGGTTCGGTTCGCACAAGGTGCTCGAGCGGGTGTCGATCGACATCCGCTCCCGCGACGTGACCGCGCTCATCGGTCCGTCCGGGTGCGGCAAGTCCACGTTCCTCCGCATCCTGAACCGCATGCACGAGCTCGTGCCCGGTTCGTCGCTCGCCGGATCGATCGAGCTCGACGGCGAGGACATCTACCGCGGCAAGCGCACGTCGACGGAGACCCGCCGCCAGATCGGGATGGTGTTCCAGAAGCCGAACCCGTTCCCGGCGATGAGCATCGCCGACAACGTCCTCGCTGGCCTCAAGCTCTGCGGCCTCAAGGTCCGCCGGGGCGACAAGGCGGACGAGATCGTCGAGTCCTGCCTGCAGCGGGCCGGACTGTGGCGGGAGGTGGCCAACCGCCTCGACGAGGCGGGCGGCGCCCTGTCGGGCGGCCAGCAGCAGCGGCTGTGCATCGCACGCGCGCTCGCGGTGCAACCGCGCGTGCTGCTCATGGACGAACCCTGCTCCGCGCTCGACCCCACGTCGACGCGACGCATCGAGGAGACGATCGCCGAGATCTCCGACGAGGTGACGATCGTGATCGTCACCCACAACATGCAGCAGGCGCAGCGGGTGTCCCACCACTGCGCGTTCTTCCTCGCCGCCGAGAACGAGCCCGGACGCATCGTCGAGGCCGGGCCGACCGAGGCGATGTTCTCCACCCCATCCGATCCCCGCACGCTCGACTACGTGCAGGGCCGCTTCGGCTGAAGAGAGGTCACCGATGCTCCGAGGGAAGCTGTTCGCGGTCCTTGCCGCGCTGTTCGCCGTGTGCGCGGTCGTCGTGCCGGGCGGACCGGCCGGCGCGGCCGCGCAGGTCAACGGGTCCGGGTCCACCTGGAGCGCCATCGCGGTGACCCAGTGGGCCACCGATGTCGCCCGCCAGGGCCTCTCCATCAACTTCACGCCGAACGGCTCGTCGAACGGCCGGAAGTTCTACATCGAGAACCAGTCGGACTTCGCCGTGTCCGAGATCCCGTTCCAGCCGGAGCTGCGCGACCGCGACGGCAACATCCTCTACGACGAGATCCAGCGGGCGAAGGCCCGGCCGTACGCGTACATGCCGATCGTCGCGGGCGGCACCTCGTTCATGTACCACCTCGAGGTCGGTGGCAAGCGGGTGACCGACCTCCGGCTCTCCGGCGAGACGGTCACCAAGATCTTCACCGGCGTCATCACCAACTGGAACGACCCGGCGATCACCAAGGACAACAACGGCCGGACCTTCCCGAGCAAGACGATCAAGCCGATCGTGCGCTCCGACGGCTCGGGCACGTCCGCGCAGTTCAGCCTCTACATGTCGAAGCGCTACTCGTCGCTCTACTGCGCCTTCTACAAGAAGATGGGCCTCAGCCCGTGCCTCCCGACGTCGCTGTACCCGATCTTCCCGGGCAGCCAGGCGCAGTCGGGCTCCGACGGTGTCGCCAGCGCCGTCGCCGCGCCGTACAACGACGGCGCCATCACCTACGTCGAGTACGGCTACGCCAAGCAGCGCGGCTTCCCGGTGGCGTCGGTGCAGAACCAGGCCGGCTACTTCACGCAGCCGACCGCGCTCAACGTCGCCATCGCGCTGGCCCGTGCGCAGATCAAGTCGGACCGCACCCAGGTGCTCGACGGCGTGTACACGAACCCCGACCCCCGGACCTATCCGGTGTCGAGCTACAGCTACATGATCGTGCCGACGTCGGAAGCCGGCATCTTCACCAAGGCCAAGGGCGACGTGCTCGGCAAGTTCATCCTCTACTTCCTCTGCACCGGGCAGCAGAAGGCGGAGCAGCTCGGCTACTCGCCGCTGCCGAAGAACCTCGTGCAGTACGGGTTCGACGCGGAGAGCCAGATCCCCGGGGCACCGAAGCCGCCACCGATCAACTCGTGCGCGAACCCGACGATCACCGGAGCGTTCAACAAGGACAAGGCGCCTCCGCCGGCGGCCGACACCGCGCCGGGCTACAAGCCGCCGAGCGCCAACCAGGGCGGACGGATCGGCGGCGGGGACACGACCACCACGACGCTGGCGTCGAGCGACAACGGCACCGGCCCGACCGACCAGGGGTCCTCGGATGCTGCCGGCACCGGCGGTTCGCAGCAGGAGCTGAACCAGCAGAACGTCGCCTCGGTGGGACCGGCCAGCGTCGCCCCGGGCGACGACCAGGTGCCGACCGGGATCTACGTGGGGGTCATCGTGCTGCTGCTGGCCGTCGTGTTCGGTCCTCCGGCGATGAGCGCAGCGCTGCGCCGGCGGCGGTCCGACTGAGGGTCCCGGCGTGGCCGGCCGAGCGCCCAGGCCTGCGCAACGAGGTCGGCGATGGCCAGGAGGACGATGATCTTCTGCGCGGTCGCCTGAGCCCGGACGCCGTCGGGTGTGAAGATGCTCGGCCCCTTCTGGTCGTAGACAACGTAGGCGCCGAGCGCGAGGAGGAACACCGCGTTCGCGGCGATCCAGCGGACCGGGGCACGGCCGACCAGCTGCAGCACGGTGATCGAGAAGACGAGCACCCCGAGCAGGACGAACGCCGCCTGCACCCAGTCGATGTGCCGGTAGTAGTCGACGTTCCAGGGGATCGTGCCGGCGCGGATGAACGCAGCTCCGCTGAGGGCCGCGACCAGGAGCGGGAACCAGGCGAGCCACCGGATCCGGCCGCGGGCCCACGCACGCGCCGCGAACCCGAGGGTGACCAGCGCGACCGCCACCGCGATCATCGCCGCGATGAAGAAGCGGCGGGCCGTCCCGTTCGCCAGGCCCGATGCGGTGTAGGTGCCGCCGAGGTCGCTCAGGAAGTTCTTGAAGAAGAGGTAGTGGTGGGTCCCGAGGTCGTCCCGGGTGCCGCCGGGGTAGGCGACGATGCCCGCGATCGTGCAGCCCACGAACGCGATCGCGCCCACCAGCGACACGCGCGCCGCGGTCCTGGTCGTCAGCGTCATCGATTCTGCGTGCGTTCTGGCTGCGATAGCAGCCAGAAGCTACGCAGGATCATGGTCGCCGTGGGGGCGGCCGCATGGCCGCGACGTGAACAACAGGCGAACTGGCGGGCGGTGACCGGGGGCGTCCGGTGCAGATGCGACCCAGGGTTCGCCCGTCGTTTCCCTTCCGTTCACCTGATGCCCCTCTGGCCGTTCACCCGTCCTCCGTACCGTCCGCGATGGCATCACATCCGCCCGCGTGGGCGGACCCCCACACCCCGCCCAAGGAGGGCAACCCTTGATGCACACGAAGCGCCGCTGGACCTGGGTGCTCGCCATCCTCGCCGTCGCCACGCTGCTGGCCTCGGCCTGCGGCGACGACAACAACAAGGACAGCGACAAGACCACCACGACCGGCGCCGGTGGCACCGGCGGCTCCAGCAGCGTCAAGGGCAGCGTCACCGGTGGCGGCTCGTCCTTCCAGGACGGCTTCCAGCAGCGGATGATCGCCGACTACAAGAAGGTCAACCCTGACGGGAACGTCGTGTACCAGAAGTCCGGTTCGTCGGACGGCAAGCAGGGCCTGTCGGACGGCACGCTCGACTTCGCCGGCAGCGACTCGCCGGTCAAGGACGACGAGGACCTGGCCAAGAAGAAGGACGACGTCCTCTACTTCCCGCTCGTGACCGCACCGATCACGATCTCGTTCAACCTCTCCGGGGTCAAGGAGCTCAACCTGAGCCCGGACACCGTGGCGAAGATCTTCAGCACGGACATCAAGACCTGGGACGACGACGCCATCAAGGCGGACAACCCGGACGCGAACCTGCCGTCGACGAAGATCACGGTGGTCCACCGCTCGGACGGCTCGGGCACCACGAGCAACTTCACCAAGTACCTCACCGCCGCCGCTCCCGACGCGTGGACGCTCGGCTCGGGTGAGACCGTGAACTGGGACAGCTCGACGCAGGGCGCCGAGAAGAACTCGGGTGTCGCCACCGCCATCCAGGGCACCGACGGCGCCGTCGGCTACGTGGACCTCGGTGACGCGGCCAAGGCGGGCCTCGACGTGGCGGCCATCAAGAACAAGGCCGGCAAGTTCGTGAAGCCAACCCCGGCCGGCTCCGCAGCCGCGGCCGAGAACGCCACGGTCAACGACGACCTCACGTTCGACCCGATCAACGCCGACGGCGACGCCGCCTACCCCATCACCTCGCCGACCTACGTCCTCGTGCTGAAGACGCAGTCGAGCGCGGCGAAGGCCGACCTGCTCAAGGACTACCTGAAGTACGTCCTCACGACGGGTCAGGGCGCTGCGGAGTCGGTCCTCTACGCCAAGCTGCCGACCGATCTCGCCCAGAAGGCGGTCGACCAGCTCGATCAGATCAGCAGCTAGCAGGAACCCGGAGGCCATGTCCGCCGTCAGCCCGCAAGGGCTCGCCGAGCGCCCCGCCCCGTCCGAGATCGGTTCCGATCTCGGCGGGCGGGGCCGCGGCGGGCGCACCGACCAGGCGTTCCGCCTGCTCGCGCTGCTCGCCGGCCTGAGCATCCTGGCGATCCTGGCGCTGATCGCGTTCAGCACGATCCAGAAGGGTTGGCCGGCCTTCTCGAAGCTCGGGACCGACTACTTCTTCGGCACCCAGTGGAAGCCCCGCAGCGGGCAGTTCGGCATCCTGCCGCTCGTCTACGGCACGTTCGTGGTGGCGGCGATCGCCGTGGTGTTCGCCATCCCGGTGAGCCTCGGCATCGCCATGTTCATGACCGAGGTGGTGCCTCGTCGCTTCCGCTTCGGGGCGATCACGATCGTGGACCTGCTCGCGGCGGTGCCGTCGGTGGTGTTCGGGCTCTGGGGCATCCGCATCCTCGCCCCGAAGCTCGACCACATCTTCGGCAACGGCTTCTTCAGGTTCCTCGGCGACATCCCGATCGTCGGCAACCTGTTCGGGGACAGCTCGGGCCGGGGCTTCATGACGGCGGGGATCGTCGTGGCCCTGATGATCACGCCGATCATCACCTCGGTGACCCGTGAGGTCTTCGCGACCGTGCCTCGCAACGACAAGGAGGGCGCGCTGGCCCTCGGCGCGACGCGGTGGGAGATGATCCGCGGCGTCGTGTTACCGCACTCGAGCGGTGGCATCACCGGCGCGGTGATGCTCGGCCTCGGCCGGGCGTTGGGCGAGACGATCGCCGTCGCGCTGCTCATCGGGGCCAACCCGCAGATCAGCGCCAACCTGCTCGGCACCGGGGAGACGATCCCGGCCCAGATCGCCCGCCAGCTCTCCGAGGCGAACGGGCTGTTCCGGTCCGCACTCATCGGCCTCGGCTTCGTCCTGTTCATCATCACGATCGCAGTCAACGTCACCGCACGGCGCCTGGTCGTCGTGATGGACCGCAGGCTGAAGGGGGCCTGATGACCACGATCGACCTCCGTGAGGACGCGGACGTCGCGCTCCACCCGTCGTCGGACGTGCGGGTCACGACGGTCACGATGCGCCGGCGGGTCCGCAACAAGCTCGCGACGATCGCGATGATCGGCGCGTTCCTCGTCGCCGTCATCCCCCTGGGCTTCGTGCTCGTGAACGTGACCCAGCAGGGCATGAAGGTGGTGACGAAGGACTTCTTCACCAACGAGATCCCGCCCGACACCGGCTCCGCCGACCTCACCAACGACGTCCTGGCCAAGTACGGCGGCACCCCGACCACCACGCAGCAGACCTCGTCGACCCAGCTGGGCATCGGCCCGGCGATCGTCGGCACCCTGCTCACGACGCTCGGCGCGGCCGTGCTCGCCATCCCGCTGGGCATCCTCGGCGCGGTCTACCTCCACGAGTACGGCCGCAAGAAGCGGCTCGCCTCCTTCATCCGCTTCATGACCGACGTGATGACGGGCGTGCCCTCGGTCGTGATGGGCGTGTTCATCTACTCGGTGTGGGTGGTGCACTACGGCGTCGACGGCAAGTCCGCGTTCGCGGCGTCGCTCGCGCTCGGGTGCCTGATGCTGCCGATCGTCGTGCGGTCGAGCGAGGAGATGCTGCGGCTCGTGCCGGATCACCTCCGTGAGGCGAGCGCCGCGCTCGGCGTGCGCACGTGGCGGACAACGACCAAGGTCGTGCTGCCGGCGGCGCTGCCCGGCATCACCAGCGGCTCGATGCTCGCCGTCGCCCGCGCCGCCGGCGAGACCGCACCGGTCCTCTTCACCATCGGCGCGGCGTACAACTACAACTGGCGCTTCCACGGCGGGAACGTCTCGCTCTCGCAGTTCATCTACAACCAGGCCGCGCTCACCGGGCCGACCGCCCTGCGGCTCGCGTGGGGCGCCGCGCTCACGCTCATCGTCATCGTGCTGGTCCTGACCCTGGTGGCCCGCGCCATCAGCAGCCGGCTGTCCATCCGGTGACCGGGTCCGAGAAGTTGGAGGAAGACGACGTGCCCCCAGAGACCACGACCGAGGACCTGCTCCGCCTCGGGGACATCGCGTCCGGATCGGAGCAGCCGCCCGCCGCACAACCCGAGGCGCCGGTGGTGTTCGACGTGCGCGACCTCTCGGTCTTCTACGGCTCGTTCCGCGCCGTGCGCAACGTCGACTTCGAGATCCACCAGCACCAAGTCACCGCGTTCATCGGCCCGTCGGGCTGCGGCAAGACGACGGTGCTGCGCTCGTTCAACCGCATGCACGACCTGACCGAAGGGGCGCGGGTCGAGGGCACGCTGAACTACCACGGCATCGACCTCTACGGCGCCGACGTCAACGCGGTCGAGGTGCGGCGGCGCATCGGGATGGTGTTCCAGAAGCCGAACCCGTTCCCGAAGTCGATCTACGACAACGTGGCCTACGGCCCGAAGCTCGCCGGCGCCAAGCGCTCCGAGCTCGACGACATCGTGCAGCGCTCGCTCGAGCAGGCTGCGCTGTGGGACGAGGTGAAGGACCGCCTCAAGAAGTCGGCCCTCGGGCTCTCGGGCGGCCAGCAGCAGCGGCTCTGCATCGCCCGGACGGTGGCGGTCGAGCCCGAGGTCATCCTCATGGACGAGCCGTGCTCCGCGCTCGACCCGATCGCCACGGGACGCATCGAGGACCTCATGGACGAGATCAAGGCGCAGTACACGATCATCATCGTCACCCACAACATGCAGCAGGCCGCGCGCGTGAGCGACCGGTGCGCGTTCTTCACAACTGAGGTGAACGAGCAGAGCGACACCCGCACCGGGATCCTGGTGGAGTTCGACGCCACCGAGAAGATGTTCTCGAACCCGAGCGACGAACGGACCGAGAACTACGTCACCGGACGCTTCGGGTAGCGATGGTGCGCGACTCGTTCTCCGCCGAGCTCGACCAGCTGCGGCTGCAGGTCGAGGTGATGGCCGTGCGGGTCGATCAGAACCTCGAGCGGATGCGAGAGGTCCTGGCCACCGGCAACGGCGACGTCGCGGTGGTCGCAGTGAACGCGGACGACGACATCGACGCGATGAACGTGTCGCTGACCGAGCGGTGCTACGAGCTGATGGCGCGCGAGGCCCCGGTCGCATCGGACCTGCGCTTCGTGGTGTCGGTCCTCCGCGTGCTCGGCGAGCTCGAGCGGGTCGGCGACCTCGCGCTGCGGGTGGCGAAGCTGGCCCCGGCGTGGGACCTGCTGCGCGCCGGTGAGCACACCTACGACATCCTCCTGTCGATGGCCGACCTCGCGGTCGGTCAGTTCCGCACCGCCCTGCGGGCGTGGTCGGCGCAGGATCTGTTCCTCGCCGACGAGCTGGCGCGGTCCGGGCGGGCGATGGAGCCGACGACCGAGCAGCTCATGCGCGAGCTGCTGCGGTTGGAGGGTCCCGACGCGGTTGCCTGCGCGGTCCGTACCCTTACGGCAGGCCAGGCCCTCGACCGCATCGCTGACCACGCAGCGATCATCGGAGCCCGGCTCCGCTACCTGCTCACGGGGAACCCAGACCACCTTGCCACCGAGATCCGGTGACCACCGCGGCGGACGGTGAGGACATGGGTATGCAGCCGGCCATGACCGACACCGACATCCGCAAGTCGTTCCACCAGCAGTTGGACGACATCAAGCACGACATCGTGCGGATGGCCGCCATCGTCACCGAGGCGGTGCCGCAGGGCACCGCCGTGCTGCTCGACGGCGACCTGCACGGCGCGCAGGAGCTCATCGAGGCCGACGACCTGCTCGACACCCTCGCGCTCGACACCGAGGAGCGCTGCTACCAGCTGCTCGCGCTGCAGCAGCCGATGGCGAGCGACCTCCGCAGCATCGTCACCGCGCTGCGGATGGTCTCGGAGATCGAGCGTTCCGGCGATCTCGTCGTCAACATCGCGAAGGGCGCGAGGCGGATCTACGGCACGACCTTCCCGCCCCGCATGCGTGGGCTCATCACACAGATGGGCGAGGAGTCGGCGAAGCTCTTCCGCATCGCGATCGACGCGTACGTCGAGCACGACGACGGCAAGGCCGCGGCGCTGCCGGACCTCGATGACCGGCTCGACGCGCTGCACAAGGACTACATCCAGGAGATCTTCGAGACCCACGGTCGCGAGGAGCTCGAGATCCGGGCCGGTGTGCAGCTCGCACTGATCGGTCGGTACTACGAGCGCATCGGCGATCACGCGGTCAACATCGGCGAGCGGGTCCGCTACATGGTGACCGGGTGGCTGCCGGAACACACCGGTGCGGCGCGCGAAGCGGCGCGGCGCCAGACCGACCCGCCGCACATCGAGCCGGCCGACTGATGACGCTCCTCGTCACGAACGACGACGGGGTGGAGGCGCCCGGTTTGCACGCGCTGGCCGCGGCACTCGTCGCCGCCGGCCACGAGATCGTGGTCGCGGCCCCGATCGGCGACCGGAGCGGCTCCGGCGCGGCGATCGGCAACCTGCAGCCGGGGGGCGACATCCGCGCCGAGGCGTGGGACCTGCCCGGCCTGCCCGAGGTCGCGGCGTACGGCGTCGACGGACCGCCTGCGCTCGCGGTGATGGCCGGCCGGCTCGGTGCGTTCGGCCCGGTGCCCGAGCTGATCGTCGCCGGCATCAACCCCGGCAACAACACCGGTCGCGCCACGCTCCACTCCGGCACGGTCGGTGCTGCGCTGACCGCTTCGAACTTCGGGTGCTCCGCGGTCGCGGTGAGCATCGGCTGGTCCGACCAGCCGCACTGGGAGACCGCCGGCGCGTACGCGGTCGCGGCGGTCGACTGGATCGCCGGCGCGCCGCCGAAGACCGTCGTCAACCTGAACCTGCCCGACCTCCCGCTCGACCAGGTGAAGGGCGTGCGCTGGGCCGAGCTGGCGCCGTTCGGCACCGTGCGCATCCACGTCGGCGAGCCGGTCGAAGGTCGATTGCAGGTCGAGCTCCGGGAGACCGGCCAGGTGCTGCCACCGGAGACCGACACCGCGCTGGTCGAGGCCGGGTACGCCGCGGTCACGTTGCTCAGCGGCATCAGGGCGGCCGACGAGGAGCCGGTGGCCGAGGCGATCGAGCGGACCGTCGACCGGCTGGAGGTCGACATCGAGGCAGAGTCGGCCTGAAATGGCGGTCGCGATCGTGGCGGTGGGGGTCGTGCTGCTCGTTGCGGTCGTCGGCCTGCTCGTGCTCGATCGTCGCCGGCGCGCGGCCACCGATCAGTGCGCGGATCTCGAGACCGAGCTCGAGCGGATGCGGGCCAGGGCCGTCGCGTCGGCCACCCACGCGACCGCCCTGCGCGAGGCGCTCGACGCGATCCCGCTCGGGGTCATCATCGGGGACCGCACGGGTACGGTCATCTACCGCAACCCGGCCGCTGCGCTGTTCCTCGATGCGCGCCACGGCGAGGCCCTCGTCGAGGTGGCCATCCGCGAGCTGATCGGCGACGCGATCCAGGGCGAGCGCACCAGCCGGAGCCTCGAGCTGTTCGGCCCGCCCCGCCGCGTGCTGGAGGTGCAGGCCGTCCCGCTCGGCGACGCCGGCACGGGCGCGGGCACCGGCGGCTTGATCGTGGTCGAGGACGTGTCGGATCGCCGGCGGCTCGAGGCGATCCGCCGCGACTTCGTGGCCAACATCAGCCACGAGCTCAAGACGCCCGTCGGCGCCCTCGGGCTGCTGGCCGAGACCCTGCTCGGCGAGGACGACCCCGAGGTGACCCACCCGCTCGCCGAGCGCATGGTGGCCGAGGCGTTCCGGGTCAACCGCACGATCGACGACCTGTTGGAGCTCAGCCGCATCGAGGCCGGTGAGGCGCCGGTCCGCCAGCCGGTGCTCGTGCAGCAGGTGCTCGACGGCGCGGCCGATCGCATCCGGCCCGCGGCGACGCTCCGCTCGATCGAGGTGGTGGTCGAGCCCGGGCCCCTCGGGCTCACGGTGATGGGCGATCGCCGCCAGCTCGTCTCCGCCATGTTCAACCTGCTCGACAACGCGGTGAAGTACTCCGAGCCCGACCACGTGGTCACCCTGCGCTCGTCGGCGGTCTGCGCCGAGGACGGTTCCGCGTGGGCCGAGCTGGCCGTGGTCGACCAGGGCATGGGCATCCCGGCTCGCGACCTCGAGCGGGTCTTCGAGCGGTTCTACCGGGTCGACCGGGCCCGCAGCCGGGGCACCGGCGGCACCGGGCTCGGGCTCGCCATCGTCCGGCACGTCGCCGGGAACCACCACGGCGACGTGTCCGTGGAGTCACAAGAGGGTTCGGGATCGACCTTCCGGTTGCGGCTGCCCGCCGCACTGGCCAACGAGGAGGCCCAGGCAGGATGAGCAACCCGTCGGCCACGGTGCTGGTGGTCGAGGACGAGGAGTCCTTCGTCGAGGCCCTGACGGTCGGTCTGAAGCGTGAAGGGTTCCGGGTGCAGGTCGCCAAGGACGGCGCGCAGGCGCTCGAGCTGTTCGGCGCGGTCGACCCCGACCTCGTGCTGCTCGACGTGATGCTGCCGAAGGTCTCGGGCATCGACGTCTGCCGTGAGATCCGCAAGCAGTCGAAGGTCCCGATCATCATGGTGACCGCGAAGGGCTCGGAGATCGACACGGTCGTCGGCCTGGAGGTCGGTGCGGACGACTACGTCACCAAGCCGTACCGCCTGCGCGAGCTCGTGGCCCGCATGCGGGCCGTGCTGCGGCGGACCCCATCGGAGGTCCAGGTGATCGCCAGCCGCATCGATGCGGTCGAGGTCGGTGACGTGAGCCTCGATCCGGAGCGCCACGAGGTGGTCATCCGGGGGGAGGAGGTGAGCCTGCCGCTCAAGGAGTTCGAGCTGCTGTCGCTGCTCCTCGAGAACGCCGGGCGGGTCCTCACCCGGGACACCCTCATCGACCGGGTGTGGGGCCACGACTACGTCGGGGACACGAAGACGCTCGACGTCCACATCAAGCGGCTGCGCACGAAGGTCGAGGACGACCCGGCGCGGCCGACGCGGATCGTGACGATCCGCGGGCTTGGGTACAAGTACGAGGTGAGAAGCCCGCAACGGCCGGCCACGGCCGACTCCTAGTCTGACCGGGGTGACCGCCTCCGGTTCCCGGCCCGCACCGCGGGTCTCGGAGCCCAGCGGGCAGGCCGCGTTCGTGGCCAGCCCGTTCACCCGTCTCGCCCGGACCCATGCGCTGTCGACCGCGGCCGACGCCATGGTCGCGACCGCCCTCGCCGGCACGATCTTCTTCGAGGGGGTCACCGGGGAGGCGAAGCAGAAGGTCCTCCTCTACCTGCTGCTGACCGTCGCGCCGTTCGCCGTCGTCTCACC
>JAFBAD010000297.1 GCA_019247975.1 Acidimicrobiia bacterium | reverse complement strand
GAGTAGTTCTCGTCGCTGCGCACGTACTCGGTGCGCTCGAGCTCGATCGACGGCTCCTCGCGGTCGAGGCCGATGATGACGTCGACATCAGGCTCGCGTTCGAGCGCTTGTGCGACACGGCCACCCCAGAAGGTGCCAAGGCCGGTGATGAGGACGCGGCGACCCATGTCAGCCGAACCAGACGGAGCGCCGTTCGCGCAGCATCTGGTAGAGCGCTTCTTGGATCTTCTGCCGGATCGACTCGGACTCGTCCATGATGCGGCTGCGCGAGTAGCGGATCTGGTCCGGCGGCTCGTCGAAGGTGACCGGCTTCAGGACCCGCATCTTGAACTTGGCGGGGAAGTAACCGAGCACCCCGAGCGGACCGAGCAGCGCCATGTTCGCGGTGAGGGGCACGTACGGCACGCCGATCGCGCGAGCCAGACCGGGCACCTTCGCGAGGATCGGCATCGACTCCTCGGCGCCGACCACCGCGATCGGGATGATCGGGACGCCGGCCCGCATCGCGATCTCGACGAACCCACCGCGGCCGAAGCGGCGCAGCCGGTAGCGCTGGTCGTAGGTCTTGCTCGGCCCCTTCGTGCCCTCCGGGAAGACGAGCGTGAGCTGACCTTGCTCGCGCAGGAGCCGGTAGGCGTTGTCGGGGTGGGCGACCACGCCGCCGTTGCGGGCCCACAGCGTGCCGATGACCGGAGCACCCTTGAAGAAGGCGTCGGCCAGGCCGTACACCGGTCGGCCGAGCTCGGTCTCGATGCCGTGCATGATCGCCGGCGCATCGGACGGGATCGCGCCGGCGTGGTTCGACACCAGCAGGGCGCCACCCTCGGTCGGGATGTGCTCCAGGCCCTCCCACTCGACCCGGAAGTACTTCTCGTACAAGGGCCGGTAGAGGCGGTGGGCGAGCTGGCGCATGTGCTCGCTGCGGCCCCACTCGTCGACGTCGCTCCGGCGCGGGTCGGCGAGGACCTCGTCCTCCTCGCTCGCCAGCGGGGGGACGGGCACCAGGGCGCGAACCCGGCCCGCCTGCTTGGTTCCCGTAGCCACCCTCGGATGCTACGCGCCGGTATCCGCGGGTGCTTCCGCGCTCCTCGACCGCCGGCGCGAGACGATGGCGGCATGCCTCCCCCGACCGCCGAGCGCTTCACGGTGCGGGCGGTGCTGGACCGGCTGCTGGCCGAGCCCCCGCCGCCGGCCGACCCGACCGAGGTCGCAGCGGTGCTCGCCTGGTTCACGGAGGAGGCCGAGGCCCGGGTGGCCCGCTGCCCGCCCGAAGCCCTCCCGCTGCGCCTGCCGAAGGCCCGCATCGAGTCGCTCCTCGCCTGCGAGCGCATGACGGTGGCCAAGCTCGGGGCGTTGCCGCTCAGCGAGGCCCTGGTGCGGGGTCGTTGCACCGACCTCCTGGTCGCGCAGCACGCGCTCACCGGGCTCACCGCCGACGCGGAAGACGACCTCCGCAGCGCGCTCTCGGCCCGCGCCGACCACGACGTGCTCGCGTGGATCGACGAAGCCGACGACGACGGGCGGGATCGCCTGTGGCGTCACGCCGGGCTCGTGCGCGAGGCGCTCCGGACCGGCTGGGGCCCGATCGACAGCGCGTGGTGGGCGCGACCCCAGGAGTCGGTGCGGGTGCCGGTGGCCGACGGGGCCCTCGTGCTCTCGTGCACGTTCGACCTCGCGCTCGGCGGTCCCGGCACCGGCCGACCGTGGGTGCTGGTGGAGGTGAAGGCGGGCACCGCCCGGGACGGCAACCGCTCCGACCTGCTCTGGTACTCGCTCGTCGCCGCGCTGCGTCATCGCCGCCCTCCCGACCTCGTGGTCGCCTGGAGCGCGGCCGACGACGGGCTCGTGCCCGTACCGATCACGGCGGGCTCGCTGGAGGCCGCCGGGCGTCGGGCCCTCGCCGCGCTCGATCGCCTGGTCGAGCTGGCCGCCGGCCGCGAGCCGGAGGCCCGCCCGAACCCCCGCTGCCGGTGGTGCCCCGACATCGACCGCTGCCCGCCCGGCCTCGCCTCCCTGGACGCACCCCGGACGGTCTCGGACCGGACCTACCTCGACGACGAGCAGGACTGGGTCGCCGACGACGAGGCCGGCTGGTGACCGACCACCGCGCCGTGGGCGCGGAGTGGCGCCAGCGGGTGGCCACCGAGCTCGGACCGATCACCGCCGCCTTCCCGCAGCCGCCCGGCGTGAAGCTGCCGTGGGACGACATCATCAAGCTCGACCTGTACGCCGTGCGCCGAGCCGAACGCTGCCTGCGGGCCGCTGATCCCGACGACGAGTACCAGGAGAGCGCGCGCAACGCCCGCCGCCGGATCGGCCTCCTCGTGCTCGCCCGGATGCGCGAGGACGGCACCGACCCCGTCGTCGCGTTCGGCTCCGTCCTCGACGACCGCGCCCGGCTGATCCCCGACCGGCTGGCCGCATGGGTCGACGGGCTCGGCCCCGGCGGGCTCGCCGCGCTGGCGGCCGAGGTCGTGACCTGGACGGCGTCGCTGGCCGCGTGGTCACCGCTGGCCCGGCTCGGCCACCGCGACGCCGACGTGCTCCTCGAGGGCACGCTCGACTGGGACGTCCCGGGCCGCGCCGTGAAGGTGCGGGCGCCCGCCGAGGTCCTGGCGCCCCACGGCGTACGGCCGCCCGACCGCCGACTGCTCGTGGTCGCCACGGACCTGCGCGACGCAGAGCTCGTCGCCGCCCACGCCGCCCTCGGCTACACGCTGGCCCGGTCCAGCGTCCCGGCCCAGGTGGCGGTGCTGGTCCCGGCTTCGGGCTCCGCCCGCTTCACGGTCGACGACGACCTGCTCGGCGCCGGCCTGACCCGGCTGCTCGCCGCCGCGCAGGCCGCCGTCTCGGCCCGCCTGGGTCCCGAGGCGCCGGCGACGCCGGGTTGGTGGTGCCGCTGGTGCGCACGGCACGACGACTGCGCCGAGTCGCTCACCTGGTCCGCCGG
>JAFBAD010000276.1 GCA_019247975.1 Acidimicrobiia bacterium | reverse complement strand
ACCGATCACAAGAAGATCGGCATCAGCTACATGGTGACCGCCTTCGCGTTCTTCATGTTCGGCGGTGCGCTGGCCGAGATCATCCGCGCCCAGCTGTGGAGCCCCCAGAGCAAGCTGGTCAGCGCCGGGACCTACAACCAGCTCTTCACGATGCACGGCAGCATCATGATGTTCCTCTTCATCGTGCCGTTCGCGTTCGGGTTCGCGAACTACATCGTGCCGTTGCAGATCGGCGCGAAGGAGATGGCCTTCCCGCGGCTCAACGCGCTCGGGTACTGGCTCTACCTCTTCGGCGGGCTCACGATGGTCTCCGGGTTCCTCACCGCCGACGGCCCCGCGGACTTCGGGTGGACCGGCTACGTGCCGCTCTCCGACGACATCCGCTCCCCGTCGGTGGGCGGCGACCTGTGGCTCATCGCCATCGTCCTCACCGGCCTGGCCACGGTCATGACCGCGGTGAACATCGTCGCCACCGTGTCGGCCATGCGCGCGCCGGGCATGTCGATGTTCCGCATGCCGATCTTCACCTGGAACATGCTCGTGACCAGCGTGCTCGTGCTGATCGCGTTCCCGGTGCTGACCGCCGCCGCGCTCATGCTCCTGTCGGACCGCCACCTCGGCTCGCACGTGTTCGACCCGTCGAACGGCGGGTCGCCGATCCTGTGGCAGCACCTGTTCTGGTTCTTCGGCCACCCCGAGGTGTACATCGCCGCGCTGCCGTTCTTCGGCATCGTCACCGAGGTGATCCCGGTGTTCTCCTGGCGCCCGATCTTCGGGTACAAGGGCATCGTCGCGGCGACGTTCGGCATCGCCGCGCTGTCGGTCGGCGTGTGGGCCCACCACATGTTCGCGACCGGCGCGGTGGAGGTCGGCTTCTTCAGCGGCCTCTCGTACCTGATCGCGGTGCCGACCGGCATCAAGTTCTTCAACTGGATCGGGACGATGTGGCGCGGCCGCCTGACGTTCCCGACGCCGATGCTCTTCGTGTGCGGGTTCCTCGTGCTGTTCCTCGCGGGCGGCCTGACCGGCGTGATCCTCGCCTCGCCCCCGGTGGACTACCAGCTGACCGACACCTACTTCGTCGTCGCGCACATGCACTACGTGCTCTTCGGCGGCTCCGCGTTCGCGCTGTTCGGCGGCATCTACTACTGGTACCCGAAGTTCACCGGGAAGCTCCTGCACGAGGGCTGGGGGAAGCTCCACTTCGTGTTGATGTTCATCGGCTTCAACATGACCTTCCTCGTGCAGCACAAGCTCGGGGTGGAGGGCATGCCCCGCCGGGTGGCGAGCTACTACTCGCAGGACGGCTTCACCACGTTGAACCGCATCTCGTCGGTCGGCGCGTTCCTGCTCGGTGTGTCGACGCTGCCGTTCCTCTGGAACCTGTGGCGCACCCACCGCAAGGGCGAGATCGCAGGCGACGACCCGTGGGGTGGTCACACCCTCGAGTGGGCCACGACCTCACCACCGCCGCCGCACAACTTCGACCGTCTGCCCCGCATCCGCTCGAACCGTCCGGTGTGGGACCTGAACCACCCCGAGCACCCGGAGACCCACTGATGCCGGCGTGCGGACCATGAGCGACGACGGCGTGAGCATCCAGACCCCCGACAACCCCGAGCGCGACGACGCCGGCCGTGAGGACGACAGCCCCGGGTTCGACATCCAGGCGCGGCTGTTCGGCTTCATCGGCGGGTTCCTCTTCGTCATCGCGACCGTGTACTGGTTGCTCACCTACGAGCACGCCGGCTCGGTCATGCTCCTGCTCGCCGGCGCGCTCGCGATGACCGTGGCCGCCTACCTCGGATGGCAGAAGCCGCCGAGGTCGACCTCGGTCGACGAGGCCGAGGATGCGGGGGACGAGGAGCCGTGGTTCCCGGCCGCCAGCGGCTGGCCGTTCGCGCTGGCCATCGGGATCGTGCTCGTGGCCAACGGGCTGCTGCTCGGCCTGTGGCTGCTGCTCCCGGCGGGAGCGTTCCTCGCCTACGCGGTCGCCGGGTTCATCCTGCAGTCGAGGGTGCGCGGCTAGCGCGCCGCATCGCCCGCCAGCGCCAGAACCGGAGCAGCTCCCACCGGACCCGGGGCCGGTCGGGTGGGACGTACCCGCCGGCGATGTCACGGGCCTGCAGCTCGTTGCACAACCGGTAGGTCACGAGCGCGGCGATCGGCGGCAGCACGATCACCAGGGCGCGGAAGGTGAGCAGCACCGCGTTCACGGAGAGCCCGAACGTCGTGGCGATGACGTCGTTCGACGCGGCCAGCGTGAGCACGGTGTAGAAGCTCAACGTCGCGACGCCGAGCGACGTGCGCACCGGGCGGTCGCGCGGCCGGTCGAGCAGGTGGTGGACGCGCCGGTCCCCGGTGAACAGCGCCTCCAGCGATGGCCACGCGAACAGGAGACCGAAGGTGATCCCGGCCAGGAGCGCGCCGGGGAAGAACGGGGCCGGCACCTCGAACCCGAAGGCGCGGATCTCAAGCGGCGGGAACAGGCGGAGCGAACCGTCGAGCCAGCCCATGTACCAGTCCGGCTGGGACGCCGAGCTCACCTCGGCCGGGTCGAACGGCCCGTAGAGCCAGATCGGGTTGATCTGCGCCAGCCCGCCGAGGGCGGCGAGCACCGCTGCGACGAGCATCATCAGACCGAGCGACTTGAACGCGAAGCTCGGCCACACCGCCTCGCCGACGACGTTCTCCTCGGTCCGCCCCATGCCGCCGAACTGCGTGTGCTTGTGCCGCACGACGAGGAAGAGGTGGATGCCGATCAGCAGCGCGATGACGGCCGGCAGCAACAGGATGTGGATGACGTAGAGCCGGTCGATGATGTCGGGCCCGGGGAACTCACCGCCGAACAGCAGGGACGCCAGCCAGGTCCCGGCCAGAGGGATCGACAGCGTGATCGAGTAGGCGATGCGCAGCCCGGTGCCCGACAGCTGGTCGTCGAGCAGCGAGTAGCCGGCGAAGCCGTTGAAGATCGCCAGGATCAGCAGCAGCACGCCGATCATCCAGTTGACCTCGCGCGGGCGGCGGAACGCGCCGGTGAAGAAGATGCGCATGAGGTGCACGACGATCGAGGCGACGAAGAGCAGCGCGGCCCAGTGGTGGATCTGGCGCATCACCAGACCGGCCCGCACGTCGAAGCTCAGCTCGACCGCGCTGCGGTAGGCCTCGCTCATCTGCACGCCGTGCAGCGGCGCGTAGCTGCCGTGGTAGGTGACGATCTGGTTTCCCGGGTGGAAGAAGAACGTCAGGTAGACGCCGGTCGCCAGCAGCACGACGAACGCGTAGAGGGCCAGCTCGCCGAGGAGGAACGACCAGTGGTCGGGGAAGACCTTGCCGAGCGCGGTGCGGGCGTACTTCGCGCCGCCGAGGCGCGCGTCGAGCCAGCGGGCGGCCCGGCGGGTGAGCAGCTTGTCGCGCTTCTGCCGCCGCGCCGGCGACGTGGTGGTCACCGGTCGCGGTCCCAGAACCCGGGCCCGGTCGGCCCGGAGAAGTCACCCCTGGCCACGATGTAGCCCTCGCCGTCCACCTCGATCGGCAGCTGCGGGAGCGAGCGGGCCGCCGGTCCGAAGATCGGCCGGGCCCCGTCGAGCACGTCGAAGGTCGACTGGTGGCAGGGGCACAGCAGCAGGTGCACGCCGGCCTGGTAGAGGCCGACCGGGCAGCCCACGTGGGTGCACAGCTTCGAGTAGGCGACGAGGTTGCCGGGCGTCCAGCTCTCCCGCCCGGGTCGCGCCTGCACCGGCTCGTTCGGCCGGATGAGCAGCGTCGAGGCGTCGGCGGCATCGGTGTGGCCCTCGGGGAAGGCGGTGATCACGCCGTCGACCGACACGTCGTCAGCTTTGATGAGGGTGCCGTCGTCGGTCACCAGCCGGATGCCCTTCCGGTACGGCGTCGACTTGAAGCCCTTGCCGGGGCGGGGCCCGAGCGAGCGGATCGGGAAGATCAGCGCGACACCGAGCGCAGCGACCGCGGCGGTGCCCATGCGCACGAGCAGGCTGCGGCGGGTGAGGATGTGCTCGCCCCGCTCGAACTCCTCGCGGAACGCGTCGATCTCCTCCTCCGTCGACTCGATCTGGTGGCGGGCCTCGACGTCGGTGCCGTGCGGCATGAAGTAGCGGGCCCAGACGATCATCCCGACGCCGAGGCCGCCGAGCGCGAGGCAGAGGAAGATCCCCTCGAGCTGCGGCTGGCCGCCCCGCCAGTACACGACCGCGAGCGCGAGCGCGCCGAAGATGCTCACGGCGAAGGAGAGCGTCGTCAGGCGCTCGCCCCGCTTGGCCAGGGCGGTGCGGGCGGCGTCCTCCGGGATCGGGTCGGGTGCGGTGGGGTCGCTCATGGCTGGGGCTCCACTTCCCTGCGGTTGCGGGTCCTACCGCCGATCCACGTGCAGATCACGATGAGGAGCCCGACGCCGAGCACCCAGATGAGGAAGCCCTCGGGGATCGGGCCGAGGCGGCCGAGGGAGACGCCGCCCCGGTCGTCTGGGTGCTCTAGGTACTTGACGTAGCGGGCGATCGAGTCGACCTCGTGGCTCGACAGGGTGTCGGGTCCGAACACCGGCATCTGCCCGGGACCGGTGCGGATGGCCGAACCGATCTGGGTCGGCGTGGCCTTCGACAGCTGCGGCGCGGCCCTCCCGTAGCTGAGCGCGCCGCCGGCGCCGCTCGCGCTGTGGCAGGGCTGGCAGTTGGCCCGGTAGAGCTCGCCGCCGGCGGCGAGGTCGCCCGTGGTGATGTCGACATCGGGGATCGCGGGGCCCTCGCCGAGCGTCGAGACGTAGGCGATCAGGTCCCGGATCTGCTCCGTGTCGTAGGCCGGGTCCTTGCGGACGGGGCGGTCCTCGCTGTTGGCCAGCGGCATCCGCCCGGTCGTGAGCATGTAGTTGGTGATCGCCGGGCCGGCGTGCTCGAGCGACGGCCCGCGCTGCTCACCGTTGGCCTCCACCCCCTTGCCGTGGATGCCGTGGCAGCTCGAGCAGCCGGTGAGGTAGAGCTCGCGGCCCCGCCCGGTGTCGCCGTGCTCGGCGCCCCTCGCCGTCGACGTCCCAGTGACCAGGTACAGCCCCGCGGCCACGAGGGGTACGAGCATCACCAGTCGCAGGAGGCGGGGACGGATCACCTGAGCAGGTAGATCGTCGAGTACATGACCACCCACACCACGTCCACGAAGTGCCAGTAGTAGGCGCACACGGTGACGGGTGGCGCGCTGGGCGAGCGGCTCGTCGTGCCGGAGATGATCACGATGACCGCGGCCATGAAGCCGATGCCGCCGATCACGTGCAGGCCGTGGAATCCGGTCATCAGGTAGAACATCGAGCCGTACGCGTGGCTCGAGATCGAGAACGGCAGCTGGGTGTACTCGAGGAGCTGGTTGCCGAGGAAGAGCGTGCCGAGGCCCATGGTGACGAGGAGCCAGCGGACCGCCATCCTGCGGTCGCCGGCCTCCGATGCCTTCACCGCCAGGTGCATCGTGAAACTCGAGCCGACGAGGACCGCGGTCGCGAGGCCGGTCCGGGCGGTCGCCAGCTCCGCGCCTGCCGGGGGCCAGACGCTCGCCGAGGACCGGAGCGTGAAGTAGGCCGCGAAGAGTCCGGCGAAGAACATCAGCTCGGACGAGAGCCAGACGACGACGCCGACACCGAGGAGGGACGGACGGCGCACCGTCTGGCTGGCGACTGCCATCGGCCCCCTTCCTACCTGAACTGTGGTCGATGATGAACCTCATGCCCGCGCCGACCTTCCGGACGCTCGTGCTGGAGTGGCGCCTCGACCCGGCGATGGCCTTCCTCGTGGTCCTGCTGGCCGCGCTGTACCTGGGCGGCGTGCGGCGGCTGGCTCGGCGCTCGCCTCCGCGGCACTGGCCGGCGGGCCGCACCGCCTCGTTCCTCGCGGGTCTCTTCACGATCGTGGTCGCGACCCAGTCCGGCTTCGCCCGCTACGACGTCGTGCTGTTCTCGCTGCACACGCTGCAGCACATCCTCCTGGCGATGGTGGCGCCCGCCCTCCTGGCCCTCTCCGCACCGATCACGCTCGCCCTGCAGGCCAGCCGGCCCCGCACGCAGCGGACGCTGGCCCGGCTCCTGCACCACCCGGTCGTCGGGGTGCTCACCCACCCGGCTGTGGCCTGGGTGTTCTTCGGTGGCACCCTCTTCGCCCTGTACTTCTCGCCTCTGTTCGACCTGTCGCTCAGGAACCGCTGGGTGCACCAGGCGGTCCACCTCCACTTCCTGCTGGCCGGGTGCCTGTTCGCCTGGGTCGCGTTCGGGATCGACGCCATCCCGCACCGCCTGCCCCACCCGGCCCGCCTGCTCTTCGTGCTCCTCGCCGTCCCGTTCCACGCCTTCCTCGGGCTCGCCGTGCTGTCGGCGGCCGATCACCCGCTCGGTGCCGACGTCTACGGCGCGGTCGTCCGCACCTGGGGCGCCGGCCTGCCGGCCGACCAGCGGGTCGGGGCGGGCATGCTCTGGGGCATCGGAGACCTGTACGGGCTCGTCGCCGGCGCAGTCGTCCTCGCGCAGTGGATCGCGGCCGACGAGCGCCGGCAGCGACGCGAGGACCGGATCCTCGACGCGAGCGAGGCCGATCAGTGGAACTGACCGTCGTCCGGGTCCCCGAGTGGCCCTCGCTGGCGTGGGTGGCGGAGTGCCGCGGCAACCTGATCACCGCGAACATCGGGAGCCGCGTCGAGGTGGGCGACGGGTGGCTCGCCGAGGCCGCCTGGGCCGGACCGTTCGCCGACGGCGACTTCGACCGGACCGACATCGTGTCGGGAACCGGCGTGCGCGTGCGCGATGAGCGGGCGGTGTTCGTCTCCTCGGGTTCGACGATCGACCGCCTGCAGTCGATGCGGACCGAGCACGCGACCTACGTCTCGAACACGCTGCCCGGCCTGCTCGCGTTCGCGGGATCGTCGCTGCTGCTGAGCTGCACGAGCTACAGCGACATCTTCGCCAGCATCGTCCACGGCATCGCGCGCTACGAGCGGGACCTGCCGACCTCGGGCGGCCCGGTGCGGCTGCACTACTTCGCCAACGTCGAGTGGGACGGCGCCACGCTCCGCGACGTCGAGAAGCCGTTCGGGTCACGGGACTTCAGCTCGTTCGAGAAGTACAGGGCGTTCCTCGCCGAGGCGATCGGCGGGCTCGCCGAGAACGGTCGCGCCGCCGAGCGACGTCACCCGATCGGCCTGATGTCGAGCCTCTCGAGCGGCTACGACTCGGCGGTCGGTGCGGTGCTGGCCCATGAGGCCGGCGGTCGGGATGCGTTCGGGTTCGACGCCGACTCGGGCGGACGGGACGACGACGCGACCCCGCTGGCCGAAGCCCTGGGGCTCGACTTCCACCTCCTCGAGAGCGCCGACGCGCCGCGGGCCGACCTCCTCTTCCTGGCGGCCGGCGTCGGGCATGGCGGCGAGGCGATCCTGCGCCGGGCGGAGTCGTTCCTGGCCGGGCGGCTCGTCCTGTTCGGTCACTGGGGCGACGCGATCTGGGGCTTCGCCGAGACCGACACCGGACCCGACCTCGTCCGCTGGGGGACCTCCGGCACCTCGGTCCTCGAGTACCGGCTCGTCGCCGGGTTCCTCCAGTGCCCGGTGCCGGTGCTCGGCGGACGCCAGATCGCCGACGTCCGGAGGATCGGTCGCGATCCGGAGATGGAGCCATGGAGCGTCGGTGGCGACTACGACCGCCCGGTCGCCCGCCGCATCATCGAGGAGGCGGGCGTGCCCCGCAACGCGTTCGCCACCCGCAAGCGCGGCGTCCTCATGCGCCAGCCGAAGCCGAACGACTTCCTCACGCCGGAGCTGCGCGAGGACTACCTGCGGTGGCTGCGCGTGCAGCGCTGGAGCTTCGCCCGGCAGCGCACGATCCCGGCCTCGTCGACCTGGGACAAGCTGACCCTCCTGCGCGGGGTCGACCCGGGTCTACGGCGCCGCCTGCACCGCTACGTCTCGCACTGGGCGATCGACCGCACCAAGGACCGCTACCCCCGGCCCTGATCCCGGCTCGGATCAGACCCCGTGGTAGTTGGGGGCGTCCTTGGTGATCTGGACGTCGTGGGGGTGGCTCTCGCGCAGGCCGGCTCCGGTGATGCGCACGAACTGCGCCCGCTCGCGCAGCGCGTCGATGCTCTCGGAACCGCAGTAGCCCATCGCCGCCCGCAGGCCGCCGATCAGCTGGTGGAGCACGTTGACGACCGGGCCCTTGTAGGCGACCCGGCCCTCGATGCCCTGCGGGACGATCTCGTCGACGTCGACCACGTCGCCTTGGAAGTAGCGGTCCTTGGAGAACGAGCGCGTCTTCATCGCGCCCATGGAGCCCATGCCCCGGTACTCCTTGTACCGCTCGCCCTGGTGGAGGACGACCTCGCCCGGGCTCTCGTCGACGCCGGCCAGCATGCCGCCGAGCATGACCGCGTGGGCGCCGGCGGCGATCGCCTTGGCGATGTCGCCGGAGTACTGGAGGCCGCCGTCGGCGATGATCGTGGCGCCGCGGCGGGCGGCTGCCTCAGCGCACTCGTGGATGGCGGTGATCTGCGGGACGCCGACGCCGGCGACCACTCGCGTGGTGCAGATGGAGCCCGGACCGACGCCGACCTTCACCGCATCGGCGCCTGCGTCGAGCAGCGCGAGCGTGCCCTCGGCGGTGGCCACGTTGCCGGCGATCACGTCGACGTCGGGGTGCCGGTCCTTGACCGCCTTCACGACGTCGAGCACACCGAGCGAGTGGCCGTGGGAGATGTCGACGACGATCACGTCGGCCCCGACCTCGACCAGCGCGGCGGCACGCTCGAGCGCCTCACCGCCGACGCCGACCGCGGCGCCGACCCGGAGGCGGCCCCGCTCGTCCTGCGTGGCGTTCGGGTGCTGCGTGCGCTTGTTGATGTCCTTGACCGTGATGAGGCCCGACAGCAACCCGTCCTCGTCCACCACCGGCAGCTTCTCGATGCGGTGCTGCCAGAGGATCTCCTTGGCCTCGTCGAGGGTGGTGCCCACCGGTGCGGTGACGAGCGGCGGGCGGCGCATGACCGCCTCGATGGGCTGGTCCTGGTCCTCGATGAACCGCAGGTCACGGTTGGTGAGGAGGCCGACCAGGCGGCCGCCGTCGTCGGTGATCGGCACGCCCGAGATGTGGTAGCGGGCCATGATGTCGAGCGCCGAGCGGACCATCGCGCTGGGCGGCAGCGTGACCGGGTCGCGGATCATCCCGGACTGCGACCGCTTGACCCGGTCGACCTCGACGACCTGGTCGTCGATCGAGAGGTTGCGGTGGATGATGCCGATGCCGCCGGCCCGGGCGAGGGCGATCGCCAGGCGGGCCTCGGTGACCGTGTCCATCGCCGCGGAGACGATCGGGATGGCGAGGTCGATGCCGGGCGTCAGCCGGGTCGTCGTCGCGACCTCGTTCGGTACGACCGTCGACTCGGCCGGCACGAGCAGCACGTCGTCGAAGGTCAGGCCCTGCCTCGCGAACTTCGGTGGGTAGGCCCCCGGCCCGTCGGCCTCGTCGGGGAACGGGGTCGGCAGAGACTGCATCGGGAGCCTTTCGCGTCGGAGCCTTTGAGCGATCCTACCGGTGCTGTCCAGCCGTACCCTGCCAGCTGTGAGGCTGCGGAGCGCCCGGGGCACGGCGAAGCCGGCAGGGCGGTGGTGGGGGCAGGGCGGGAGCGGCCGGCGAGCACCGGATGCCGAAGGCCGACGTCCGGAGGAGGTCGCAGCGTGACGGACCCCTCCCGCTACCGGATGAGCCCCGACGAGTTCCGGCGCGAGGCGCACGAGGCGGTCGAGTGGGTGGCCCGCTACATGGAGCAGGTCGAGGACCTGCCGGTCCGCGCGCAGGTCGCACCGGGGGACGTGCGGGCTGCGCTGCCGGCGACCGCGCCGGAGCAGCCCGAGGAGTGGTCGGCGATCCTGGCCGACCTCGATCGGGTGATCGTGCCGGGCACGACCCATTGGCAGTCGCCGAGCTTCTTGGCGTACTTCAACGGCAACACCTCGGGTCCGGCCGTCATCGGCGATCTGGTGGCGGCAGGGCTCGGCGTGCAGGGGATGCTGTGGTCG
>JAFBAD010000079.1 GCA_019247975.1 Acidimicrobiia bacterium | reverse complement strand
AGAGCGCGCGCGTGCTGATCGTGCTCGACGTCTCGGGTTCGATGAGCGACGAGGCCGACCCCGACACCGGCGAGACCCGGCTCGACCTCGCGAAGTCGGCCGCGATCGAGGCGCTCGACCAGTTCAAGGACGAGGACGAGGTCGGCTTCCGCACCTTCACCACCAACGCCGATGGCACGAAGGTCGTCATCCGCGACGTCGTGCCCATCGAGCCGATCGGCCCCAACAAGGAGGGTCTGCGCCGTGAGATCGGCAACCAGGTCCCGCTCTACGGCACGCCGCTGTACCAGGTGACGAAGACGTCGTTCCAGGAGGTCCTGGACGGCTACGACCCCGACCGGATCAACGCCGTCGTCCTCCTGACCGACGGCGAGCAGGACGACGGGAACCAGTCCGACGACCAGAGCCAGCAGCAGGCGATGCTCGCCACGTTGCGCGAGACGCAGGGGGAGACCGGCAAGCCCGTGCGGATCTTCCCGATCGCGTTCGGCAAGCAGGCCGACGACGACGTGCTGCAGACGATCGCCGAGGCCACCAACTCCGCGTCCTACAGCGCGGCCGATCCGAAGACGATCGACAAGGTGTTCACCGCGGTCGTGAGCAACTTCTGACCGTGGCCCGGCTGCACTTCCGCGATCGCTTCTTCACCCCCAAGGTCGCCCGGGCGGTGACCTCGCCGTCGGCGATCCTCGCGACGGGCGCCTTCGCGGCGGTCGGGGCGCTCGCCTTCGGACCCATCGGTCTGCTGGCCGGGCTGGTCGGCTACGCCGGACGGGTGGCCCTCGCGGTCCCTCGCAACGAGCGCGGTCCGAACATCGATCCGTTCGCGGTCAAGGAGCCGTGGCGGAGCTTCGTGGGCGACGCGGTCAAGGGCCGCCGCCGCTACGACGAGGCCATCGAGGACATGCCCGCCGGTCCGCTCAAGGAACGGCTCGTCGAGATCGGCGGACGGCTCGACACCGGACTGGTCGAGGTCTGGAACATCGCGAAGCGGGGCCAGGTCATCGCCGACGCCCGCCGCCACCTGAACCCCGACGAGGCCCGCTGGGAGATGGCGCAGCTCGCTCCGCCCGGAACGACGATCGCGCCGGGCAGCACGAACGAGCAGACGATGGCTTCGCTCCAGGCGCAGGTCGCGGCCGCGGATCGCATGGACCGGGTGATCAGGGACACGATCGACCGGCTGCGGCTGCTCGACGCCCGGTTCGACGAGACCGTGACGAGGGCGGTCGAGCTGTCGGTCGACGCACCGTCGGGCGGGACCGGCGTCGGCGGTCTGGGTGACGACGTCGACGGCATGGTCACCGAGATGGAGGCGCTGCGCCAGGCGCTCGACGAGACCGACCAGGCGTCGCCGGGCACATGACCGACCCCGTTACCGACACCCCGGGGGCCGTGACCGAGGCCCCCGGTTCGATGACCGACAACAGCGGCCGCCCCGTGGTGGAGCGACTCCGGGGCAGCCGCCTCCTGCGCGACAACCTCGGCGTCGCCGCCGGGACCGGGCTGTCACGCATCACCGGGGTGGCTCGCTTCGCGGCGCTCTACTTCGCGGCCGGACCGGCGCTGCGCGACGCCTACGTGCTCGCCAACAACACGCCGAACATCATCTACGAGCTGCTGCTCGGCGGCATCCTTACCACGACGCTCGTGCCGCTGTTCACCGACCAGCTCATGCACGACGACGACGACGCCACGTCGGCCGTCGTGTCCGTCGCGATCGTGTGCCTCGGCGCGCTGACCCTGCTGACGCTGCTGGCCGGACCGCTCCTCATCCTCCTGTACGGGACGAACCCCGGGAAGGGCGTCGACGCGAGCGACTTCCGCCAGGTCGGGATCACCCTCGCGCTGCTCTTCGCGCCGCAGGTCTTCTTCTACGGCCTCATGGCCCTCGGGACCGCGCTGCTCAACGCGCGGCGCCACTTCATCGCCGCCGCGTGGGCACCCGTGCTCAACAACGTCGTCGTCATCGCCATCCTCGTAGCGGTCGGCGCGCTCGACATCGGTGGCGACGAACCCCTCTCGAAGGTGCGCCACCACGGCGGCCTGCTCCTGCTCCTCGGCCTCGGGACCACCGCCGGCATCGTCGCGATGTCGGTCGCGCTGCTGCCGCCGCTGCGCCGAGCGGGCGTGCGCATCCGCTTCCGCCCCGACTGGCGCCACCCCGGCGTCCGTCGCGCGCTCGTGCTGTCGGGCTGGACCATCGGCTACGTGATCGCCAACCAGATCGCGGCCCAGACGGTGGCCGTGCTGGCCAAGCCGGGCTCGGGCAACGTGACGAACTACAACGTCGCCTTCATGTTCTTCCAGCTCCCGCACGGGCTGCTGGCGGTGTCGCTGATGACGACCTTCCAACCCGACCTGGCGCGGTCCGCGGTCCACCGTGACTGGTCGTCGTTCAACACCCGGCTCCTCCTCGGCCTGCGGCTGCTCTACCTGGTCGTCGTGCCCGCGGCGATCGGTTACCTCGTGCTCACGCTCGGCGTGGGCGGCGCGGCGCAGGCGAGCGGAGAGCTCACCGGCGGCGCCGCGCTCCCGGTGGCCCGCATCCTGGGCGGCTTCGCGCTCGGGCTCATCGGGTTCTCGACCTACCTCTTCGTGCTGACCGCGTTCTACGCCATGCAGGACACCCGCACGCCCTTCCTCCTCAACTGCGTGGAGAACGTCATCAACATCGTCCTGGCGGTCGTGCTGGTGCGGCACTTCGGCGTCGTCGGCCTGGCCGTGTCCTACGCGGTCGCCTACACGGTCGCCGCCGCGCTCTCGCTGACCGTCCTGCTCCGGCGCAACGCAGGCTTCGACGTGGGCGGCCTCCTCGGCTCCATCGCCAAGGTGGTGGCCGCCGGCGTGCTGATGGCCGCGCTGGTCCTCCTGGTGGTGGCCGTGCTCCCGACCTCCACCGCGGTCGAGCTGGCGATCGCGACCGGGGTGGCGATCGTGGTCGGGGTGCTCGTCTACGGCGGCTCGGTCATCGCCCTCGGGGTGCCCGGCACGCTCGGCATGGCATGGCCCCGTCGAGCCGCTGCCGACACGCCGAACCCGTAGGCTCGCGCCATGATCAAGTTCTTCAAGCGGGTGTGGAACTACATGACCGCGGGAGCGAACCAGAAGTTCAACGAGAAGGCGGATCCGAAGATCCAGCTCGAGCAGGCGATCCTCGAGGCGCAGGACCAGCACCGGCGGTTGAAGGAGCAGGCGGCCAGCGTCATCGCCCAGCAGAAGCAGGTCGAGATGCGGCTCAGCCGCTCGCTCGAGGAGCTGCAGCGGGTGAACGCCAACGCCCGCCAGGCGGTCCTCATGGCGGAGGACGCGACCAAGAGCGGGGACGCGGCGAAGTCGGCGGAGTACACGCGGGCCGCCGAGTCCTTCGCCAACCGGCTGATCCAGCTGGAGAAGGAGGTCGAGGACCTCAAGGCGATGGCGCTGCAGACCACCCAGGCGTCTGACCAGGCCAAGGCGGCCGTCGCACAGAACGGTGCGCTCCTGCAGAAGAAGCTGGCCGAGCGCCAGAAGCTCCTGACCCAGCTCGAGCAGGCGAAGATGCAGGAGCAGATGAACAAGGCGATGGCCTCGCTCTCCGAGACCGTGGGCGAGGACGTGCCGACCATCGACGAGGTCCGCGACAAGATCGAGCAGCGCTACGCCAAGGCCAAGGGCATGGCCGAGCTGCAGGGCGAGTCGGTCGAGGGTCGCATGCTCGAGGTCGAGCAGGCCGCGCAGAACACCGAGGCCCAGGCCCGCCTGGCCCAGATCCGGGCCCAGCTCGGCCTGTCCCCCACCGACACCGACACCGCCGCCGCGACCCCCGCTCCGGCCGAGTCACCCGCCGCCGCTCCGGAGCCCGAGCAGACCCCCGGCGTCTGACCCACGACCGTTTCTGCGTAGGAACGCTGCTACGGGACCAGCACGAGGTCGTCGCGGTGGATGACCTCGGCGGGGGCGCCGGGCGGGAGCGCGGAGCTGCGCTGACCGGCCATGGCTGAGACGAGGGGCGCGCCCATGCGGACCAGCCCCTTGGCGAAGACCGCGCCGTCGGGGTCGACGACCTCGACCGCCTCGTCGGCCGCGAACGCGCCACGGACCTCGACCACACCGGCGGGCAGGAGCGACCGACCGTCGGCCTCGAGGGCCCGGCGGGCGCCCTGGTCGACCACGACCTGGCCGGACGACCCCACCGCGAACGCGATCCAGAGCTTGCGGGCCGGCAGTCGCCGATCGCGCGGCAGCACCACCGTGCCGATGCCGGCGACGCCCGAGACCGCATCGCGCAGCAGCCGCTCCCGGTGCGCCGCGCCGATCACCACCCGCACGCCGGACCAGGCCGCCATCTTGGCGGCGGTGATCTTGGAGGCCATGCCGCCGCTCCCCCGGTCCGACCCGGGCCCTCCGGCCCGCGCCTCGAGCTCGCGGTCGACCTCGACGATCTCCTCGATGAGCGACGCCGACGCATCGAGGCGGGGATCCGCGGTGAGGAGCCCGGCCGTGTCGGTGAGCAGCACGAGGAGGTCGGCCCGCACGAGGTGGGCGACGAGCGCAGCGAGCCGGTCGTTGTCACCGAAGCGGATCTCGTCGTCGGCGATCGCGTCGTTCTCGTTCACGACCGGCAGGACGCCGAGCTCGAGCAGCCGCTGCAGGGTCGACCGCGCGTGGAGGTACTGCTGGCGGATGCCGAAGTCGAGCGGCGCGAGGAGCACCTGTCCGGCGACGAGCCCGTGGCCGGCCAGCACGCGGTCGTAGACCCGCATCAGCCGGCTCTGGCCGACGGCCGAGACCGCCTGCAGCGTGACCGCGTCCCGGGGACGCCCCGCCGGAAGGTCGACCGCGGGCAGCCCTGCGGCGATCGCACCGGAGGTGACCGCGACCACCGTGTGGCCGAGCGAGCGCAGCTCGGCCACCTGCGCGCAGAACGCGGCGACCGCGCCCTCGTCGATCATCCCGTCGTCCGACGTGATCGACGACGAGCCGATCTTGGCCACGATCACG
>JAFBAD010000268.1 GCA_019247975.1 Acidimicrobiia bacterium | reverse complement strand
TGGCCCTCAAGCAGATGTACCTCGCCGACTTCCCGCCCGACTCGCTGTGGGAGGTGTACGGCTCGACGGAGATGGGGGTCGACACCGTGCTCGCGCCCGACGACCACCTGCGCAAGCCCGGCTCGTGCGGCAAGCCGTACGGGTCGGTGCGGATCCGGATCATCGACGACGACGGCAACGAGTGCGCGGTCGGTGACCCCGGCGAGCTGTTCATCAGCACCGCCCTCGCGCTCGACGGCTACCACGCCACCGAGGAGAAGATCACCGACCACGAGGGCTGGAAGTCGGTGGGCGACGTGGCCTACGTCGACGACGAGGGCTACCTCTACATCTGCGACCGCAAGAAGGACATGATCATCAGCGGCGGCGTGAACATCTATCCCGCCGAGATCGAGGCGGTGCTGCACGCCCACCCCGACGTGATGGACGCGGCGGTGTTCGGCATCCCGTCCGACGAGTGGGGCGAGTCCGTGCACGCGGTCGTGCAGCCCCGCCCCGGGCACACGATCGACATCGGGGTCCTGTCGGCCTACTCCGACGAGCACCTCGCCGGCTTCAAGCGGCCCCGCTCGTGGGAGGTCCGCGACGAGCTGCCCCGCACCGAGTCCGGCAAGCTCCTGAAGCGGGTCCTCCGCGACGAGCACTGGCAGGGCAAGCAGAAGGTCTGACGTCATGCTCGTCCCGGCGTCCGACTACAGCGACCTCGAGATCGAGGGCACCCTCGCCGCGCTGGGACCGTGGTGGATCGAGCTCGTCAAGGGGCTCGACTCGACGCCGGTGACCGAGCTCGCGATCGACGGCGTCGCCCTGCTCGGCGGAGACTTGACCCGTTCGGAGGCCGAGCGGGTGATCGACCGCTCGCTGGTGCTGCTGCAGCGGGCGGCGCGTGCGCTGGCCGAGAGCGGGCAGTTCGGGTCCGGTCAGGGCACGGTGCACGGGCTGTTCACCTCGGGCGGCGGCGTGCCCAAGCTGCCGGTCGACGCCGTCGAGGTCGACGGGCGCGGCGTCGTCGGCGACGTGCAGAAGACGAAGAAGCACCACGGTCGTCCCTGGCAGGCGCTCTGCCTGTGGTCCAAGGAGAAGGTTGACCTGCTCCAGGCCGAGGGCCACCCGATCAGCTATGGATCGGCCGGCGAGAACATCTCGATCACCGGCATCGCCTGGGAGGACATCCGCCCCGGCGTGCGCCTGCAGATCGGTGACGTCCTCGCGGAGTGCAGCCTCTACTCGCTGCCCTGCGCGAAGAACCGGCGCTGGTTCGCCGACCGCGACTCCATGCGCATGCACCACGAGACCGAGCTCGGCATCAGCCGCATGTACGCGTCGGTCCTCGAGCCCGGCCACATCTGCGCCGGCGACTCCGTCATCCTCGAACCGTGATTCTGGAGGACGGGGCTACCGGGATCCGGTAGGCCCGTCCTCGAGAATCACGCCTTGGCGTCGGCCCAGGTGTCGCCGACCGAGAGGTTGACCTCGAGGGGGACGCGCAGGTCCGCGGCGCCGTGCATTGAGGACAGCGTGAGCTCGGACATCTCGTCGAGGTCCGACGGTGGCACCTCCAGGAGCACCTCGTCGTGCACCTGGAGGATCAGGCGGCTGTCCGACCGGTGCTCCTGCAGCGCGCGGTCGAGCCGGACGAGCGCGACCTTGAAGATGTCCGCGGCCAGGCCCTGGATGCCGGCGTTCATGGCCTGGCGCTCTCCGGCCTGACGGATGCGCACGTTGCTCGCCTGCAGCTCGGGAATGGGCCGGCGCCGGCCGAACAGCGTCTCGGTGTAGCCCCGCTCGCGGGCCTCGTACACGGTCCGGTCCATGTACTGCTTCACCGACGGGAACGCCTCGAAGTACGCCTTGAGGATCTCGGCCGCCTCGTCCACCTCGATGTTGAGCCGCTGCGCGAGCCCGTAGGACTCCATGCCGTAGGCGAGGCCGTAGCTGACCATCTTCGACTTGGCTCGCTGCGCCGGGGTGACGTCGCCCGGCTCGACCTTGTAGATGCGCGCCGCGGTGGCGGTGTGGATGTCCTCGCCGGCGGTGAAGGCGGCGATCAGCCCCGGATCCTCGGCGAGGTGGGCGATGCAGCGCAGCTCGATCTGGTTGTAGTCGGCCACCAGCAGCTTGGAGCCCTTGGCCGGGACGAACGCGGCCCGGAAGGTGCGGCCGAGGTCGCTGCGCACAGGGATGTTGTGGAGGTTCGGCGCGTCCGAGCTGAGCCGGCCGGTGCGGGCGACGGTCTGGTTGAACGTGGCGTGGATGCGCTCGTCGTCACGCACCTCGGCGAGCAGGCCCTCGCCGTAGGTCGAGCGCAGCTTCTCGACCTCGCGGTACTGCAGCAGGTGCTCGACGATCGGATGCTGGCCCTCGAGCTTCTGCAGCGTCTGCGCGTCGGTCGAGTAACCGGTCTTCGTCTTCTTCTGCGGCACCAGCCCGAGCTCGTCGAAGAGGACCTGGCGCAGCTGGGGCGTGGAGTTCACGTTGAAGTCGTGGCCGGCATCGTCGACGATCGCCTGCCGCAGGCGCTCGCAGTCCGCCACCAGG
>JAFBAD010000218.1 GCA_019247975.1 Acidimicrobiia bacterium | reverse complement strand
CGGCGGGCTCGGACGTGATCATCTGCACCGCTCGCTCGAGCGAGACCAGCTGCCGGCCCCGGAGCATGTCGGCCAGGAAGCGCGTCGTGTACGAGGACCCGCACATGCGGTCGAGGTGGGCGCCGGCGTCGGAGCCGCCGATCATCGCCCGGTCGTCGCCCCACACCTGCTGGCGGAGCTTCCACGATGCGTCGTCACCATCGGGTGGGATCGGCCAGAGGATCGTGCGCAGGTCGTCGGCCAGGACGATGTCGATCAGCGTGGAGAACGGATCGGTGCCCCGCTCCGCGGCGATGTCGGCGACCTTGCGCTCCTTCAGGCCCTCGTTCGCAGCCGAGTACGTGTCGCCGATGATGTAGTTCGGGAAGTCGGCCAGCCGCTTGAACACGCCGGCCTCGGGCGCCTGCGACTGCTCGCGCATGCGCTGGCGGACCTCGGGCTTGCGCAGCTGCTCCATGCGCTCGGGCACCGGCAGCCCGAGCACGTCGGACCACCCCGGGATCAGGAAGAGCCCGCAGTGGGTGAGGAAGCTCATGTTCATCGGGACGAGCACCGGCATGGTGAGCGCCACGATGCGGGCACCGGCCTGCTGCGCGCGGTCGTCGGCCTCGAGCTGATGCGGGACGCGGCTTGCTTCGCGGGAGTCGACGGTGAGCACGTTCCAGTTGATCGGCCGCCGGGCCGCCGCGCTCATCGCGATGAAGAGCTCGATCTCCTTGTCCTCGAAGCGGTCGAGGCAGCCGTCGGTCATGCCCTCGAGCGTCGTGCCGGCGTGCTGCTCGACCACCCGGCAGAGCGCGACCAGCTCCTCGGGCGTCGACCACCGCGACGGCACGGGTTGACCGTCACCGTCGGAGTGCGTGCGCGACAGCGTCGTCGAGAGACCGAGCCCGCCGGCCTCGAGCGACTCACCGAGCAGCTTCGCCATGGCGTCGATCTGCTCGGGCGTCGCCTCGTTGCCGACCGAGTCGGGACCCATCACGTAGCGACGGATCGCGCAGTGGCCCACGAGGAAGCCGGCGTTCACCGCGATCTTCGAGTCGAGCTGGTCGAGGAAGTCCCCGAAGGTGTGCCAGTTCCAGTCGACGCCCTGCTCGAGCGCGGCGAGCGGCATGCCCTCGACCTTCATCATCATGCGACGGAGGTAGTCGGCGTCCTCCTCGGACCGGAGCGGCGCGAGCGTGAAGCCGCAGTTGCCGCTGATGACCGACGTGACGCCGTGCACGTTCGACGGCGTCGCGCCCGGATCCCAGTGGAGCTGCGCGTCGTAGTGCGTGTGCGGGTCGATGAACCCGGGGGTGACCAGCATCCCGTCTGCGTCGACCGTCTCCCGGGCGGGCTCGTCGACGTCGCCCACCGCGACGATGCGGCCGTCGCGCACGCCGACGTCGGCGGTGACGCCGGGACGTCCGGTCCCGTCGATCACCGTGCCGCTCTTGATGAGATGGTCGAGCATCTGGCCCTCCGTATCTGACGCCTCGTCAGATTATCGGGCCAGCCGGTTCAGGCCGCCGGTCCGGAGATCGCCTGGGTCGCCGGCATGCGGCTGGTCTCGGGGGCGGGCGAGGTCGCCGGATCGAAGGCCTCGGCCACGAAGCGCACGCAACCGGCCAGGGCCAGCTCGTCGCCCGGGCGGAGGAGCACCGGGGCCGACAGCGGCCGGCCGTTGACGCTGGTGCCGTTGGCCGAGTCGAGGTCTTCGACCAGCCAGCCCTGCGCGCCGGGCCGCAGCTCGCAGTGGCGCCGGGACACTGCGCCGTCGCCGAGGTCGATCGTCGCGGTCGCGCCCCGCCCGAGGACGACCGGCGTGGACGCGGTGAGCGAGATGGGGTCCTGGGGGCCGAGCGGGCGGAGCCAGCCGACGCCGGCCGCCTCGACGGGTCCGCTCGTCGAGGCGGCCGGGTCAGGACCCAGCGCGACGGTGCGGCTCTCGTGGCGAGCGCGCACCTGTGGACGGCCGAGGATGCGTTCGGGATCGGCGACGAAGGAGATGACCGGCCGGCCGTGGAGCTGCCAGCCCTCGGCCTCGGCCCGCTCCTCCAGGGCGGCGGCCAGCTCGGAGCCCAGCCACTCGCGCACACCGGCGATCGACGCGAGGTCGTCGGGGTGCAGCGACACCTCGAAGGTCGAGGGGACGAGGGCCGTCCCCCGCACCGAGACGACGCGCGCGCCGACCGCGGCGCGCATGATGCGCTGCTGCAGCGTGCCGACGGGGACCGACCGTGGGGGGTTCAGCCGGTACCAGGCGGCCTCGGCCGCCTCGCGCGGCGTGTCGACCCGCCAGGTCGACACGGCCAGGCGCCACGCCGCCACCAGCGCGGTGGCCCCGATCAGAAGCAGCACCAGCAACCACATGCGGCCAGCCTGCCGACCGCCGCCCCCACCCGACAGGGGGAGAGGTCCCCCCATTCTCGAGGACGGGGCTACCGGATCCCGGTAGGCGGGTCCTCGAGATCAGCTGGTCTGCGAGCGGCCCCGTTCCATGACGGCCTTGCGGCGGGCCTCGACCTCCTCGGCGAAGCCGGCCCGGTCACGGAGCCAGTCGTTGCTGACCTTCGTCTCGTTGTCCCAGAAGTCGGCGCCGGTCATCAACCAGCCTTCGTCGTAGGTCTGCAGGATGCGCCGGACACCGGCCTGGTCGTTCGACACGATGTCGGCCGCGAGCTGGCGGCAGGTCGCGAGCAGCTCATCGTGGGGGACGACGTGGTTGACGAGTCCCCACGCCAGCGCGGTCTCCGCGTCGAGGAAGTTGCCCGTCGCCGACAGCTCACGGGCGCGGCGCACGCCGACCGCCTCGGCGAGCAGGACGGTGAGCCCCCAGCCCGGCATGATCCCGACCCGCGAGTGCGTGTCCGCGAAGCGAGCGCGGTCGGACGCGACGAGGAAGTCGCAGTTGAGGGCCAGCTCGAACCCGCCGGTGATCGCGACGCCGTTGATCGCGCCGATGATCGGCTTGGCGATCCGGGGGAGCGGACCGGGTTGCGAGCGGTCGCCGCTGACCGCCGCCCGCATGTCGTTGCCACCGGAGCCGAGCTCCTTCAGGTCGACGCCGGCGCAGAACGCCGGATCGGCCCCCGTGAGGATGACGACATCGACCTCGTCGTCGTCGCCGGCGCGCGACACCGACTCGCGGATCTCGCGCTGCAGCTGCCGCGACAGCGCGTTGCGGGCCTCGGGCCGGTTGAGCGTGACGGTGGCGACGCGGTCAGCCACCTCGTACAGCACGACGTCGGTCATCGCCCGGGTCTACCCCACAGCCGTTCTTGGCGCGGTTCCCCGCGCATGGCGCGGCGAACGTGGCCAATTTCGGGGGTCGAGGCGTCGGGGGGCTAGCTGTCCAGCAGGCGGAGGTCCGCTTGGACGATGGAGCCGGAGCGGACCGCGTAGCGGCAGAGGTGGTCCTTGGCCTCGGGGCCCTCGAGGTTCGGCACGCCCGCCGCGGCGAACTTCTTCACGAGGTCGGCGACACAGTTCTCCACCCGACTGCGCGACAGGAACACCCGCTCGGCCGCCTGGGCGTACGACGCAGGCTTGGCCTTGTCGCCCCGGTCGACGAGCAGCGGCTCGCACAGCGCGGTGAGGATGCGTCGCTCGGCCGGCGTGAACTCGAGCAGGTACTGCGTGGCGTTGCCGTCCACCATCGCCGCCGACGACTCGAGCGGCGGGGTGCTGCCGATGAGCTCCACCTGCACCTCGTGGGTGCGGATGCGGCCCCGGAACTGGATGGTCACCTCGTCGACCGGCAGCGACGCGATCTCGTCCTTGCCCTCGAGCACGCGGGTCGATCCGGTGGTCGGCACGAGGTAGAGCGGCTGGCTCGACGAGTCGTTGCGGACCCACAGTCGGCCCTCGCGGACCGACACCGTGGCTGCGGCGCGCGACACGCCGAGGTCCTCGGGGGAACCGTCGGGTTCGGCCGCGCCCACCACGACGTCGCTCGTGCTCCCGCGACCGAGGTGCACCTCGCCCGGCTCTCGCACCTCCAGGGTGCGCCCCCCGTGTGAGATGCGCGCCGTCCGTTCCCCATCCATCACCCCATTCAAGCGTCCAGCAGCGCGCGCAGTGCGACCGCGATCTCGTCGGCACCGATCGACAGCTCGGCTTCGAGCGGTGGCGCGAACGGGAAGGCGGGCACGTCGGCCGTGCACAGTCGGCGCACCGGGGCGTCGAGGTCGTAGAAGGCCTCCTCGGCCACGACCGCCGCGACCTCGGCACCGACGCCGAAGCTGCGGTTGTCCTCGTGGACGACGAGGCAGCGGCTCGTGCGCCGCACCGAGTCGAGGATCGCGTCGACGTCGAGCGGCGAGATCGTGCGGAGATCGAGCACCTCGACGTCGCCCACACCCTCGGCGGCGAGCCGGTCGGCGGCCTCGATCGCGAGGTGGCGATGCATGCCGTAGGTGACGACGGTGGCGTCGGTGCCGGGCCGGGCGACCGCGGCCACACCGATCGGCACACGCCAGCACGAGTCGTCGGGGACGTCACCCTTGATCAGGCGGTAGGTGCGCTTGTGCTCGAGGAAGAGCACCGGGTCGGGGTCGTCGACCGCCTCGCGCAGCAGCCCGGCGAGGTCGGACGGCGTGGACGGCGCAACGACCTTCAGGCCGGGGATGTGCGCGTACGTCGCCTCGATCGACTGCGAGTGGTACAGCGCGCCGTGCACGCCGCCACCCCACGGCGCGCGGACCACGAGCGGCACCGCGAAGTCGCCGTTGGACCGGTAGTGGATGCGCGCTGCCTCGCTGACCAGCTGGTCGAAGCCCGAGTGGATGAAGTCGGCGAACTGGATCTCCACGATCGGGCGCAGCCCGGCCAGCGCGAGGCCGATGCCGATGCCGATGATCGACGACTCCGCGAGCGGGGTGTCGAGCACGCGGGCGGCCCCGAACTCGGCGGCCAGCCCGTCGGTGCCGCGGAAGACGCCACCGCGCGGTCCGACGTCCTCGCCGAGGACGACGACGCGTGGGTCGGCGGCCAGCAGGTCGTGCTGGGTCTGGCGGATCGTGTCGATGATCGTGCGCTCGGTCGTGAGCCCGGTCAGATCGGGCTCACGGTCACGGGGCACCGGTGGGTCACCCGCGCCCTCCTTCACACCCCGCAGCGCGCGCAGCGGGCGGGCGTACACCCGCCGGTAGGCGTCGTCGGGCTCGCCGAAGGCCTGGGCCTCGGCCCGCTTGGTGGCCTCGTCGACCTCGGCCTTCACCTCGGTCTCGATGCGGTCCTCCTCGGCCTCGGAGAGGAGCCGCTGCTCGATGACGTACTGCTTCATCTGCCGCAGCGGGTCCTTCTTCTTCCAGGCCTCGACCTCTTCGCTCGTGCGGTAGGTGCGGTCGTCGTCGTCGGACGTGTGCGCCATGAAGCGGTACGTCTTGCACTCGACCAGCGTCGGCCCCTCGCCCCGACGGGCCCGCCGGACCGCAGCGTGGGTCGCGCCGTACACGTCGAGCGGATCGTTGCCGTCGACGATCACGCCACCGAAGCCGTAGGCGTGGGCGCGGTCGGCCACGTCGTCGACCGCGGACTCCTTGGTCAGCGGCACCGAGATCGCGTAGCCGTTGTTCTCGCACACGAAGACGCACGGCAGCTGGTGGATGCCGGCGAAGTTCAGCGCCTCGTGGAAGTCCCCCTTCGACGTCGCGCCCTCGCCGAAGTAGCTCACGACGACGCGGTCCTCGCCGCGCATCTTCGCCGCGTACGCGAGACCGGCGGCATGCGGCAGCTGGGTCGCGATCGGCGACGAGCCGGTGATCACGTTGAGCCGGGAGCTGCCCCAGTGGTTCGGCATCTGGCGGCCGCCCGAGCTCGGGTCCGCAGCGCGCGCGAACACGGCGAGCAGCACCTCCTCGACGGTCATGCCCAGGGTCAGCAGCACGCCGGTGTCGCGGTAGTACGGCAGCACGACGTCGTGGCCGGGCTGCAGCGCCCAGGCCGAGCCGACCTGCGCGCCCTCGTGGCCCTGGCCACTCACCACGAACGGCGCCTTGCCCATCCGGTTGAGTCCCCAGATCTTCTGATCGAGGGTGCGGGCGAGGAGGATGCGCCGGTACATGGCGACGAGGTCGTCGGCGCCGAGGCCCAGGTCGCTGTGGCGATCGTGGAGGTGCAGGACCGACAGGTCCTCGCCGGTCGGTGCGTGCATCGTTCTGGCCAACTGCGTGCCTCCTCGTCGGTCAGGTCAGACGGTCGGCTCCGGCCGCGAGATCCTGATGCGCCGTGTGTCGGCGACGGCGTCGATCCGTGCTTCCGCGACCCGGTCGGCGGCGACCTCGGGGGTCACGCCGTCGGCGTCGGCCCGGTCGAACACGGTGGCCAGCGTCGCCTCGATGCCGGCGATGCGCTGCCAGGCCCGGTCGCGGTCGTAGCCACGGCCGGTGCGCTCCTCGGCGATGTTGATCACTCCGCCGGCACTGACGACGAAATCGGGCGCGAACAGCACACCGGCATCGGCCAGACGCTGACCATCCGCTGGCTCTTCCAGCTGGTTGTTGGCCGATCCGCACACTGCGCTGCAGCGTAGTTCGGGGATCGTGCGGGCGTTGAGGAGCGCGCCCAGGGCGCAGGGCGACAGCACGTCGCACTCGACTGCGTGCGCCCCGGCCACGTCGACCACGTCCACGCCGTGGCTGGCGACCACCGCATCGACGGCGGCCCGGTCGACGTCGGCCACGGTCACCTTCGCTCCATCGGCCACCAGGTGCTCGACGAGAGCCCTCCCGACCTTGCCGACGCCGACGACCACGACGTGGCGGCCCTCGATCGACGAGGACCCCCAGGAGCGCGCTCCGACGGTCCGCAGCCCGGCGAGCAACCCCCATGCGGTCGCCGGCGAGGGATCACCGGAGCCGCCGAGCGACTCGCTGACACCGGTCACGTACGGCGTCTCCCGCCGGATGAGGTCCATGTCGGCCTGGGTGGTGCCCACGTCCTCGGCGGTGAGGTACCGACCGGCGAGCCCGTCGATGAAGCGTGCGTAGGTGCGCAGCAGCGCCTCGGAGCGCGTGGTGCGCGGGTCGCCGAGGATGACCGCCTTGCCGCCCCCGCAGTCGAGGCCCGACACCGCGTGCTTGTAGGTCATCCCGCGCGCGAGTCGGCAGACGTCGGCGACGGCGTCTGCCTCGGTGTCGTAGGGACGGAAGCGGGTCCCGCCGAGGGCAGGACCGAGGACCGTCGAATGGATCGCGATGATCGCCCGCAACCCGCTGCGAGCGTCGTGGAAGAACGAGACCTGCTCGAACCCCTCGACGCCTGCGTGCGGGAAGACGCCCGTCAGGGCTCGCCCGCGCTCATCTCCTCGAGGCATCGCCGGATCTCCGACGCCCGGAACCGGCGGTGGCCGCCGAGCGTGCGGATGGCGGTGAGCTTCCCTGCCCGAGCCCACCGGGTCACGGTCTTCGGGTTGACCCGAAAGAGCGCTGCGACCTCGGACGGAGTCAGCAGCGATTCGGGTGCCCCGAACTGGTCCTGCTCGTTCACATCTTCCCCTTCCCGCGACACCGGCTTGGTTCGCCTGGATGTCCGGTTTCAACCGTACGTCCGTAGGTTTGCGCCCGCTATGGCCCGATCGGACCATTTCCCGAACTGCCGGTCACTGACGGCGGTGTCAGTTCGGCGGTGGCGGGACGGTACTTGGCGTCGGAGGTCGGTGCACGCTGAGTGGTCGCCGACCGGTCGCGTCTGCCAAAATCGGGCGCCCCTCCGCCGACCCAGGAGCGCCAATGGCCCTGTCCGTCCGGAGGCTGCGGAACGACGTGCTGCGGCGGTGGTGCGCGCCACTCGTCGTGGCGCTCGCGACGGTCCTCGTCGCGCCCGTCGCCGCGCACGCGAAGGGCGCGCCGGTCAAGGGCTCGCCTGCGAAGGACCGGGTGGAGATCGGCGGGCTCGTCGCGCAGACCGGTGGAGCGTGGGCGGTGCTGACGTCCCCGCCCCCATCGGACCGCAAGAGGTTGCTCGGCTCCGACGCGTTCACCGTGACCGTCGACGGCTCGGACGTCGCGGCGCGCGCGCAGGCGCGGGTGCCGGCCGACCTGGGCGTCGCGCTCGTCGTGTCCGCGGGCGTCGGCGGGAAGGACGTGAAGGTCGAGCAGGACGCAGCCATCGAGACCGTCCTCGGTCTCCCGAAGGCGACGCGTGCCGCGCTCGTGGTGCAGGGCACGACGCCGAAGGTCGCGGTGCCGCTGAGCACCGACCGGCGGGCGGTGACCGATGCGATCGGCAAGGTCGAGCGGTCGCCCGACTCCAGCACGTTGTCGGCCCTGTCCCTCGCGGCCGACGCGATCAAGAGCGCACCACGTCGAGCGATCATCCTCTTCGGCCCGCCCGGGTTCGTTTCGCCGAGCGAGATGGCGTCGTCGGCCCGCAAGCTGGCCGCCCGGAACGTCGCGCTGTTCTCGATCGCACCGAGCAAGCCTCAGGAAGCGATCGCCGACGCCGTGCTCGCGACCGGCGGGCACACGGCCGCGTACGGGTCTGCCACCTCGTCGGACGGAGCGGTGGAGGCCGGTCGGGCGATCGGCGCGCAGCTCGCCACGCAGTACCTCGTCACGTTCACCCCTCGGGCGAAGCTCACGTCCCACTCGAAGATCTCCGTGGCCCTCGACGGTGTCCAGGGCAGTCGGGCCAAGGTGTCGCCGCTCCTCCTCCCGGGTGGCGCGAACGCGCTCGGGAAGACCGGGCGCAAGGGCCACCACCACCTCAAGCGCAAGCTTGCCGCGGGCGCAGCCGCCGTCCTCCTCCTGATCGTGATCGCGCTCCTCGTCGTCGTGCTGCGCCGCCGGCGGCGGGCCCGGGCCGAGCCGGCCTTCCGCGTGCCCGCGACGCACGTCGCCGTGACCCCGCCGGCCGAGAACGCATCGGGCGCGTCGGCATCGGTCGTGACGGGCGGTCGCCACCGGCACCCGCTCGGCGCATCACCGCGCGCGGGTCAGGTCGACGACGCGCTCGACCGGCTCGACGCGTTCGCGTCGCGGTGGCAACCGCGCAGCCAGGGCATCTTCTACGCGCGTGAGGCGCTCGCGATCCACGAGCCGCTCGGCATCCAGCTCAGCCTCGACGAGCTGAGCCGGGCCACTGCGCTCGATGCGGTGACGACACCGATCGCCCCGGTGGTCCGGACCATCGAGGCGCTCCGGTGGGGCCTCGTGCGGAGGAGCCAGGGCACCCGGTGGTCGGACATCGCGGTGGAGGTGGCTGCGGTCGTCCGCGGCGACCTCGATCCGGCCGAGCTCATGCGGGGCGTGACCGGACGGAACGGCACCTCGATCGACGCAGCCCGGCAGCTCGAGCGGCTCCCCGGTCGCCCGGGCCTCGAAGACGAGGTGCCGCTCCGCGAACCTGTGCG
>JAFBAD010000153.1 GCA_019247975.1 Acidimicrobiia bacterium | reverse complement strand
GAGCGGGGCTGAACGCCTTCCCGGACCCGTCGGGCGACCGGGGCAGCGCGTCCACGTGGCGCTCGAGCTCCGGCACGTGCGAGCCGATGTCCGCCGGGACTCGGAACACCTGAGGAAACGCAAGCACGACCGCGTCGCGCAGCAACGCGGTCGCATCGCCGTCGACCCGGTGGTGGTCGTGGAGGAGACGGGTGACGAGTGACGTGACCCCGGCCCCCGGTCGGCCGAGCACGAGGATGCGGCGCGGCCCGATCGAGGCGACGGCTCCGCGGAGCCGCAACCACCCGGCGAGCGCCATCCAGTGCTCGGCCCGCTTCGTGCACCTCCGGTCGATCTCGGCGACCACATCGACCAGCCGTGCGATCGGCGGCCCGATGCGGTCACCGCCCTCGAACACGTCGAACGGACCGGCTCCTTCGACCCGGTAGCGGAGCGAGGAGGCCGCCGCCACGTCCTGCACCGGGCGCTCGGCGAGGCGACGCAAGCCTCCCTCGACCACATCGCCGTCGGCCTGCACGGTCACCTCGTACGGCAGGAGCTGGAAGCGGAGGAGCGTCAGGAGGGTCGAGCGTAGGATCCGCGCGTGAACGGCGGCGACGGTGGCACGGCCGCGTCGACGGCGACGGCGACGGCGACGGTACCGAACATCGTCCACCTCGTGTTCGGGCTTCGCCCGCAGGTCGAACCGTTCCACCTCCTCCACTACCTGTGCGTCGAGTCGTGCCGGCGGCGTCTGCGGCCCGAACGGATCTTCCTCCACTACCGGCACCTGCCGTGGGGCGTGTACTGGGACCTCGCTCGACCGCACCTCGAGCTCCACGAGGTGGACCTGGTGCCGGAGGTGTCGGCGGTGCCCGCCAGCGCCTCGGTGCCCGACGAGTACCGCTACGCGCACCACGCCGACTTCGTGCGGCTCGATGCGCTCATCGAGCACGGCGGGATCTACGCAGACATCGACACCTTGTTCCTCGCCGCCCCGCCCGCGTCGCTCTTCCAGGCTTCGTTCGCCATCGGCCGCGAGCCACCGGTCCGCGACGAGGTCACCGGCGAGACGAGACCGTCGCTGTGCAACGCGCTGATGCTCGCAGCGCCGGGCTCGCCCTTCGCCGTCGCCTGGCGGGCGCAGATGGCCGAGCACATGAACGGGACGTGGAGCAACCACTCGGGCTTCCTCGCGCAACGCCTGTGTGACGCGATGCCAGCCGAAGTCGTCGTCGTCCCACAGAGCGAGTTCCTCCCGTACCCGCCGTCGCGGGACGGCCTCGCCGCGCTCTTCGAGCGGGACGAGCCGGCGCCGGCCGCCTCGTCGATCCACCTGTGGGAGCACCTGTGGCGCAGCCCGGCGCGACGCGACTTCAGCGACGTCCACGCAGGGACGTTCACCGAGGGCTACATCCGCTCGACCGACACGACCTTCAACCGGCTGGCCCGGGACCTGCTCCCCGACCTCGAGCTGGAGCTCGAGCTCGACATCAGCCGCGCACCTCGCTGACCGCCCGCACGAACTGCTCGGCGATCACCGGCGGGGCGTAGCGGTCGAGGACCCGTCGTCGCAGCCGGTCCGCCCGCTCGGCGGTCCCCGCCGGATCGTCGACGACGCGTCGGAGGAGCTGGGCACCGTGTGCGACGTCCGGCTCCGCCCAGCGCTGGTCGGGCGTGTACGAGGGCCGTCCGGCGGGGCAGTCGACCGCCACGACGTCGTGGTCGACGAGGAGCGCGGTCGAAGGGTCGAGGTAGTCGAGCTGCCCTCCGAACCCGGTGATGACGATGGGGTTCGCGTGCGCGGCGGCGTCGAAGGACGCGAGCCCCCAACCCTCCGAGCGGCAGAGCGACACGAAGCAGTCCCCGCGCTCGTGCAGAGCGTCCACCTCCTCGCCGGTGAGCGTGCGGGTGATGAGCTCGACCGCCGGTGGCCGAGGGATCTCGCGGCGGGCCCGGGCGACTGCCAGCGCGGTGCTGCCCTCCCCCAGCGCACGGTCGCCGGCATGCTCCGGGCTGACGTCGGTCAGGTCGTAGGGAGACGTCTTGATGACCAGCTCGACCGGATCGGTCTGGTCGAACGCGCGCAGGAACGCCCGCAGCGTGTGCCACACGGCCTTGCGGCAGTTCCAGTCGGCGATCGTGTAGAAGACGAACTGGTCGCCGCGCGGTGACGATCGCGCCTCAGCGCGCGGCGGAGGGTCCGCGACGACGTGGGGCACGACGGCGATGGGCGTCGCCACCCCGGCCCGGCGGAACGTCTGCTCGTTCCAACGGCACGGCACGACGAGCAGATCGGGGACCTCGAGGAGCGCCAGCCAGTGGGCCGGCGGTCGGTCCGTCTCCCACACCGTGTGCCCGATCAGGAACGCGTCCGGGAAGAGCTGACGGACCAGCGGGAAGTGCTCGGGGACGAGGTGGGCGATGACCGTGTCGACCGGGCCGCTCGGGATGCGCTCGGGTCGGGAGGCGAGACCGGAGCCGGGCTCGGGCACGAACGCGACCGGGACCACACCCACGCCGTGGACGGCGAGCGCGTCGATGCATCGCCGAGCGGCGACGCCGTACCCGGTCGGCTCCTGCAGGTGGAGGTAGACGCACCGGCCGAGCGCTTCGACCGCGGCCCTCATCGGCGCGCGGGCCGCTCCGCGGCGAACAGCCCACGTCCGCCGACCGTCTCGGTGGCGTGGACGACGAAGCCCCGATCCTCGAGGAAGCCGGCGAGCAGCGGCCAGTCGTACCGGGCGCCGCCGACGACGGACTGCGGCGGCAGGTTGGCCATCTGCTCGTCGCTGAACTGGTGGTACTCGCCGCAGACGGCCTCGACCCGACCGAGCTCCGCCGACGTGAGGAGGATCGGGAACTCCGCTCCCTCGGCGTCGATCTTCACCATGCGCACGCGCCGGTGCGGACGGAGCGCGTCGTCGAGCGGCAGGGTCTCGACCTCGTGGGCCGACAGCCGGTCGTGCGGTCCCGCCGAGCTCAGCGGCTCCCAGACCTCCGGGCTCAGGTCGTGGTGGCGGCTCGATGCCCGCTCGTCGTCGAAGAGCACCGAACCGCCGCCGGTGTTCTCGTCGAGCGGGTGCGGGGTGAACCGCAGCCGGGTCGGCGCGACGTCCGACCGCCAGATCGCGACGTTCGCCAGGTGCGCTGAACGATGGCCGGCCAGGTTGATCACCGCGAGCGCGAAGTTCTCCCGGTTCGCCTCGTACCCGAACACCGCTCGCGCACCACGGCTGCACGCCACCTCGGCGAAGGAGCCGGTGTGGCACCCGACATCGATCACGACGTCGTCAGGAGCGAACGCCTCGGGGATCGACGGGTAGTCACGCAGCACGCCCGCCCAGATCCCGGCGTCGTACGTGCCCCGCCGGACGAGCCCCATGGGCTCATGTTCCCACGACGACCAACGCATCTTGCGTGCGATCGTCTCCAGTTCTGGAGACGATGGCACGCAGAATCGCTTGGGCTAGCGGCTGCGGTAGGTCGAGCGGCTCCCGGCCGCGTCCTTGTTGAGGCGCTTGGACAGGTGCAGGCCCTCGAGCACGAACTCGATCGCGCTGGCCGCGGCGGCCGGGCTCTCGTCGCCGCCGGTGAGGTCACCGACCACGGTCTGCAGGCCGGTCACGTCGCTGAAGAGCGAGACGTAGTCCGACGAGGCGACGTCGTCGCCCGCGTGGACGATCGTGCCGGACTCGAACGCCGGGAGGACCTCGCGCACGCGCTCGGTGCCGCACTGCTCCTTGAAGACGGTGAGGATCGCCGCCTTCAGCAGGCGGTCGATGATCTCGCCGTCGCGCCCGTCCTCCAAGCTCTCGATCTCGACCTTGCCGCCGGTCGACGAGGCCAGCGCGTCGAGGTCGCTGATGCGGGGCACGACGACGTCCTCGCCGAGGCGCAGCGCGCGGCGCACCGCGTTGGCGACCATCGTCTCGTGGTTGGTGACCGACAGGCGCACCGACACGCCGGACCGCTGGTTGATGTGCGGGCTCTGGCGGGCCAGCTGCGAGAAGGTCGACACGATCTCGGCCATGAAGCCCGGGATGCGCACGTCGATACCGGTGTCGGGGCCGATCGGCCGCGCCTCCTGCGCCACGATCGCCATCTCGGTCTCGACCTCGAGCGGGTAGTGCGTCCGGATCTGGGCGCCGAACCGGTCCTTCAGCGGGGTGATCAGCCGGCCGCGGTTCGTGTAGTCCTCGGGGTTGGCCGACGCGAAGAGCATGACGTCGAGCGGCAGCCGCACCTTGTAGCCACGGATCTGGACGTCGCGCTCCTCGAGCACGTTCAGCAGACCGACCTGGATGCGCTCGGCGAGGTCCGGCAGCTCGTTCATGGCGAAGATGCCGCGGTTGGTGCGGGGCACCAGGCCGTAGTGCAGCGTGAGCTCGTCGGACAGGTAGCGGCCCTCGGCCACCTTGATCGGGTCGACCTCGCCGATGAGGTCCGCGATCGACGTGTCGGGGGTGGCGAGCTTCTCGCCGTAGCGGGTGTCGCGGTGCACCCACTCGATCGGCGTGTCGTCGCCCCGCTCGGCGATGAGGTCGTGCGCGTGCCGAGACACCGGCGCGTACGGGTCGTCGTTGATCTCCGAGCCGGCGACGACGGGCATCCACTCGTCGAGCAGGTCGGTGAGCGAGCGGATCATGCGGGTCTTCGCCTGACCGCGCTCGCCCAGGAAGATCACGTCGTGACCGGCGATGAGCGCGTTCTCGAGCTGCGGGAGGACGGTCTCCTCGTAGCCGAGCACGGTGTCGAACAGGGGCTGGCCGGCGCGGATCTTGGCGATCGCGTTGCGCCGCACCTCCTCCTTCACCGGGACGGACTCCCAGCCCGACTCGCGGAGCTGGCCGAGGGTGGCGGGGCGAGACGACATGGAGGCCAACGTACCGTGCCGCTTGGAGGAACCGCCCAGCGGGATCAGTCGATCGGCTCGTCGGGAACGGCGAAGCGCTCCTGGTACGGCGCAAGGGCAGCGCGGCGCTCCGCGGCGTCGATGCCGAAGTCGTCGAGGTGGTACTCGACCCGGCCGTGTCGGCCCCGCGGCCGCGCGTCCATCGCCGCCTGCAGCCGGCCCCGGACGTCGTCGGAGAGGTCCATGCCGGCGAGGTCGTAGACGTCGGCCAGGACCGCCCACTGATCGGCCATGTACTCGTCGAAGCTCACGTCCATCACCTGGTCGTCGGGCACCAGCGGCCGGTCCCGCAGGTTGGCCAGGAGCATCGCCTCGATGCGCTCGGCCCAGGTCGCGCCGATCCGCTGCGGGTCGATGCGCAGGTAGTTCGTGCGGCGCGAGTACGCGGCCATCGTGGTCATCGACGCGGTGACGGCGACGGGGTCGCGGTGGGTCTGGACGATCCGCGCGTCGGGGAACACGCTGAGCAACGGGCCGAGCTGCTCGAGGTGCTGCGGCGACTTCAGCAGCCACCGCTCCCCCGCCGGCCGCAGGAACTGCAGGACCTGGAGGAGCACCTTCAGGGTCCGGTAGGCGTGGGTCTGGTCGGTGCGCCGGTACCAGTCCGCGTAGCCGGCGACGTCGTAGCTGGCCTCGAACAGCATCGTGGCGAAGTCGACCGCGAGGAGCTGGATCTCCTCGTGGGCGCCGTCGGTGGTCATCTCGTGCATCGCCGGGAACAGCGGCATCGCCGTGTTGAGCATCGTGAGCGCGAGGTCGGTGCGCTCGACCCGGGGATCAGGACGCTCGGCCGGGGGCCGGCCGTCGCCCGGCGCGATCGGCTCGAGGCTCTCCCAGTACGGAAGGTAGCGGAAGCGGGGGTCGGCCGACAGCAGGTCGTGCAGGTGGGTGGTACCGGTGCGGGGCAGGCCGAGGACCACCACCGGCGCGTCCACCGGGAGCTCGAGGATCTCCGGGTGCCGCTCGAGCAGCCGGGTCAGCCGCAACCGGGTGACGAGCAGCCCGACGAGCAGCTCGCGGACCTGGAACCGCCCCATCGGGCTGAGCTCGCCGTCGGCCTCGACCGACGCGACGAGCGCCTTGAACGGCGCGACGAACCACTGGTCGTCGCCGTAGTCGTCGTAGCCGCCTTCCCGGACGATCGCCTCGGTCAGCAGCTCCATCGGGTCGAGCCGCTGCTCGGGGCCGATGCCCATCGTCTCGTGCAGCTCCTCGAACCAGTCCGGCAGCTCGGGCTGGGCGAAGTCGCGGATGCGGATCGAGTCAGGCACGGATCGTCTCCCCGATCAGCGTCTCGGCGAGCGCTGCGTCGAGCGTGGCCGCGTCGGTGGTGCGCACGATCGTCCGCTCCCCCGACGCGAGGTCGCCGACCGCGACCAGCTCCCGTGATCCGTCGCGCCGATGCTCGACGGTCGCGCCGACCACCCGCACCTCCTCGCCGGGCTCGGCGGCCCGCTCGCTGCGCCGGTCCACCTCGATCGACGTCGCCTCGGCCCGCCACCGCTCCTTCGGCGGCTGCGCCGACCACACACCGGCGCCGTACTTCGTGATGAAGCCCGACACCGACGTGTCGAGGCCGATCTGGTCGGGAGCCGCCCGCAGCGCGTCCGCCATGGCGGCGGTCGAGTGCAGGACGTAGCTGTTCAGTGGGCCGCCCGCGAAGTTCATGCCGCCCGTCAACGTGAGCGGCCGCCGGTCGCCCAGACCGAGCTCGTGCGCGGCGATCTGCACCGCGACCGGGAAGCAGCTGTAGAGGTCGAGCGGCCCGAGCTCGTCGACATCGACACCCGCGAGCTCAAGCGCGCGCGGTCCGGCCGACGCCGCGACCGCCGAGCGCGCGAGGTCCGGTCGCTGCACGACGGGAACTGCGTGGTTGCACACGGCGCCGGCGTGGGCGAACACCCACCGGTCCGGGCGGACGCCGAGCCCACGAGCGACCTCCGCGGTGGTGATGACGAGCGCGGCGGACTGGTTCACCCGGAGGTTCGAGCAGCAGCGCTTCGTGTACGGCGAGGCGATCATCCGGTTGTCCGCGGTCGGCTCGACGATCTCGGACGCGCTCGGAGCGTCGGTGGTCCACGCGTAGGGGTTGCGGGCGGCGACCGCGGCGAAGTCGGCCCACAGCGCACCGAGCCGGCGCCGGTGCTCGCTCGCGTCCCAGCCCTGCGAGTGGGCCCAGGCCGACTCCATGACCGCGTAGACCGTCGGCGGGTCGTAGAGCGCGGCCTGCACCTCGAGCGCGCTCACCCCCATGTCCGCGCTCACGAGGTGCTCGTCGGGCTCGGTGACCGCGCCGCGTGCGGCGACGACGGAGCCGGCCGCGCCATCGGTCGAGCCGTGCGCGACCTCGCCGCCGACCACGATCGCGACGCCCGCGCCGTCCACGACCGCGCGGCACGCCCGATCGATCACCTCCTGCTGGAGGACCCCGACCTCCGCGACCACGGTGTGCGCGTCCGGCGCGCCGATCGCCCGGCCGATCTCCCGGCCCGGGTCCGGGTGGGTCCAGGTGCCCTTGGGCGCACCGATCCACCCGACCTTCCCGAGCAGCCCGGGGCGGCCTGCGTCGGTCGCCGCGCGCTGCACCGCGGCGAGCATGAGCTCGACGAGGGACGGCACCGGGCCGTCCTCGGGTCGGCGGCGGATCTGTCCGACGCCGACCAGGACCGGGGTGTCGTCGCCCGCTGGCACGTCCCGGAACCTAATTTCTCCTGCACATGGATCTGTCCGGGACCTGGCGGGCGCTGGTCGCCGACGAGGATCTGCGCCGGACCTGGCTCGATCCGGCCGAGGCCGCGCGGGACGAGGGATGGGAACCGGTGGCGGTCCCCGGCCACTGGCGGTCGCACGCGGCGTTCGACGACGCCGACGGCCCGCTGCTGTACCGCACCACGTTCGAGCACGAGCGCCCCCCACCGGGCGAGCGGAGGTGGCTGCAGTTCGACGGCCTCTTCTACCAGGGCGATGTGTGGCTGGACGGCTCGTACGTCGGCGACACCGAGGGCTACTTCTTCCCCCACTCCTTCGAGGTCACCGAGGCGCTCGGCGACCGATCCGAGCACGTGCTCGGCGTCGAGGTCGCCTGCGCGCCGCAGCGCGACCGCACCCACAAGCGCAACATCACCGGTGTCTTCCAGCACTGGGACTGCCTCGACCCTGACTGGAACCCGGGCGGCATCTGGCGTCCGGTCGGTCTCGAGTCCACCGGGCCGGTGCGCATCCAGCACCTGCGGGTGATCTGCCGGCGGGCCGACGCGACGCGCGCCGACGTGGCGGTGCGGGCCGTGCTCGACGCGGCGGAGGCCGGCGGCGCGTCGATCCGCACGACCATCGGCGGGACCGAGCACGTCCAGGAGGTGACCGTCGCCGGCGGCGAGAACCAGCTCGAGTGGACGGTGGCGGTCGCAGAGCCGCAGCTCTGGTGGCCCCACGCGCTCGGCAACCAGCCGCTCGAGGACGTCACCGTCGAGGTCACGCTCGACGGCGCCGATGCGCCGAGCCACACCCGCCGCCTGCGCACCGGGCTGCGCCAGGTCGCGATGCGCAACTGGATCGTGTCGGTGAACGGCGAGCGCTTGTTCGTCAAGGGCTCGAACGTCGGCCCCACCCGCATGGCGCTGGCCGAGGCCACGCCCGACGAGATCCGCCACGACGTCGACCTCGCGATCGACTGCGGACTCGACCTGCTCCGCGTCCACGCGCACGTG
>JAFBAD010000122.1 GCA_019247975.1 Acidimicrobiia bacterium | reverse complement strand
CGGCCCTCCCGGCTCTCGAGGTGGTCGAGCACGGCCGCGAGCTGCGGCTGACGCTGCAGGCGCTCCTCTTCGACGATGATGGCCAGGCCGTAGTACAGGGGCAGGACGACCCGCCGCAACGGCCGGTCGTGTTCGGCCATCCAGTCGTCCAGCGCGGTCATCACACCGTTGCGGGGGCCGCCCTCGACCTCGGCGTTGTGCATGTCCGGGTTGACGCCCCACTTCGGCAGGAGCTTCTTCCGGTCGGGACGCATCCCGGCCTTCCGGTGCGGCTGACGGAACTCCTCGGGGATCGTGTCGGGGGCGTAGTACAGGTCGCGCCGCCCATAGGGCCACAGCACGTCGTGCATGAGCATGACCGGGAGGGGGGCACCGGCCTTCCGGGCCACGTCCCTCAGCATCGAGAGCTCGTGGTACACGGTGTACCAGTTGTGGTCGCCGTCGATGAGGGCGGCGTCCATGGGCTCGAGGCCCGGCAGCACGTGCACGCTCAGGTCGCGATGGAACACGTACTGGCCCGCGAAGCGCTGCTCGTGCTCGGCGGGGTCGAAGTCGGGCACCGGATCGATGACGTGCAGCACCGTGTCGGCGCCGAGTCGCTCGAGCAGTTGCTCGGTGTTCTCCCCCCTGAGCGCGCCGATCTCGACGATCCGCCTCGCCCCGGCCGCCTCCAGCACCGGCGCGATCGCCACCTCCCAGAACGGGAACATCCGCTGAACGCTATCCGCGGTCGGCCGGGGTGCTGGCCGCGCCCTCGGCCTTGCGCTGCCGGGCCAGTGCCAGCTCGGCCGACCGCGCAGCGTGTCGGACGGCCTGGTCCGGGATCGCTCCGTAGAGGCTCGCCCGGTTGCCCGGCGGCCGGTAAGGCCCGCCACGGATGGCCTCGTACTGGGCGTGCATCTCGTCCCAGCCGAAGCGCCGGGACGTCGCGGCGCCCCCGTGGAACTGGTGGAACGTGCCCTCGCCGGCCAGCAGCACCAGGTGGACCCCCGGTGCCGCGCACGCCCGCCGGTACAGATCGTGGTTCACCAGGCCGCCGCCGGGCAGGTCGAAGCGCTCGTCGAGCCCGCCGAGCTCGTCCCACAGGGCGCGGGACATGAACAGCGAGCTGCTCTCGCCCATGGGCCCGAACCAGCCGCGACCCGACGAGGCAGCCAGCGTGGAGATCGAGAAGAGCTCGTAGCCGTCCTCCTCCCAGCCGCTGGCGGCCAGCAGCCGGTCCTCCTCATCCCGGTCGTAGCCCTCGCCCGCGTCCATCTGGGTCGTGGCGCCGAGGTGGTAGGCGGGTGCGGTGACGATCACCCGGTCGCCGAGGCGGCTCGCGGTGAGCGCGGCCGCGAGCAGGCCGGGGGAGGCGAGCCGCGCGCCGTCGACCACGAGCCCGATCAGCGCCCCTCGCGCCCGCCCGATGCCCGCGTTGGCCGCCCGGGCCGGGGAGGGCGGCGCCGGATCCAACCTCGTCCAGCGCTCGTGCCCCTGGCCCACCGACGGCTCGAGCGGCACGGGCGAGCCGTTGTCGACCACGACCACCTCGTGGTCGACGCCATCGAGACCGCGCTGGTGGTCGGGAGCGAGGGAGCGCAGGGTGCGGGGGAGCTCCCGCGCCATGTCATAGGCGACGACGACGACGCTGAGCGCTACCAGACCAGCGGCACCTGGACGTCGGGGTCCGGGTACGCGGACGGCGCGAAGAACCAGCTCTCGATCGCGTAGCGCCGGCGGGTCATCGTGGGCGCCGCGGCGGTGCTGTGGAGGAACAGCTCGTCGAACAGCAGCGCCTCGCCGGGCTCGAAGACCGGTCGGATGACCGGCGCGTCGGCCGACACCTCGGCGATGACGTCGTCGCCGACCATGTTGGCGAACCGTGCGTCGCCCGAGCCGGTGGCGACCACGCGGTCGAAGCGCTTGGGCACGATGTCGAGGCCCGGTGCGTCGTCGCCGCAGCGGGTGAGCGTGAGCCAGATGTTGAGCACCCGGAGCCCGTCGCCGAGGAACGATCCGTCCTGGTGCCAGTGGCTGTCGGAGTCCGGCGGGACCCGGCGCAGGGTGCCCTTCTTGGCCGACAGCACCGGCCGCTCGCCGAGGTATCCGGCGACCACGCCGCGCACGCCCTTGCGCTCGTACAGCTCGAACAGCTGCGCCAGCAGCCGTGGAGAGTCGGCGAGCATCACGCCCGCCCCGTCCTCGACCCACACCCGGCCGGGCCCCCAGCCCTTGTTGCCGGGCACCTTGAGCCGTGAGTACCAGGGTGACGCGGGCGGCAGCGGCGCACCCTGGTCCTGCGCAGCGCGCCGACGCGCGTCGGAGCCGTCGAAGGCCCGGTCGATGCCCTCGGTGAGGCGCTCGATGTCAGCCGGATCGGCGACGCCGCGGACGAGCAGGCAACCGTGCTGGTTGATCGATCGGCGCAGGACGCCGGCGTCGAGCTCGGTGACGTCCACCTCCGGCAGGCCCCTCCCGCCCGGGGGTGGTCCGGGCTCGTCGGTGGTCACCGGCCAGGTCGGGAAGCCGGGAGCACGGTCGAGCTCGGCGAAGGCTTCGCGTCGCAGCGACGGCAGGGCCCGCTCGAGGTCGGCGGGGGTCGCCTGGCCGTCGAGCGCGTCGATCGTCGCCAGCGCTCCGTGCCGCTCGTCCACCGCTTCGGACACCATCCCTGATCCGGTCCTCCGTCCTGCTCGCGCCCGCCCCGCTGGGGGCCGAAGAGGGCTCAAGGGTAACGTTCGACCGCCCGATGGGACTGCGCACGGGTTCGGGAACAGGCGGAGGAGGACCATGACGAGCTGGGTGCTCGGGCTGAACGGCCCGCCCATCGGGTGGCACGACGCAGCCGCCTGCCTCATCACGGGCGACGGCACCGTCGTCGCGTTCTCGGAGGAGGAGCGGTTCAACCGCAAGAAGCACTCGCCGTACGAGCCGCCCCGCCAGTCGGTCCAGTACTGCCTCGACACCGCAGGGATCAGCCTCGACGACGTCGACGTGGTCGCGTACGGCTGGGAGCTGCCCCGCATGTGGCCCCGCTACGGGCACACCTGGGAGGGCCAGGACACGATCGACCAGATGCTGGCGAAGTGGCTCGGCTGGGAGCCGGGTCAGCGCCGGCCCGAGGTCGTCTTCGTCCAGCACCACTTCGCCCACGCCTGCTCCACCTTCTACGCCTCGCCCTTCGAGGAGGCCGCGATCCTCGTCAACGACGGCAACGGCGAGGAGGAGTCGATCTCCCTGTACTCGGGCACCCGTGAGAAGGGGCCGATCTTCCACCGCAGCTGGCCCCGCTCGCACTCGCTCGGCTACCTGTACGACGCCACGTCCCGCGCCTGTGGCATGTCCTTCCTCGAAGCCGGCAAGACGATGGGCCTCGCCGCCTACGGTGCGTCCGCCGGCATCGAGCCCTGGCCGACGCTGCGCTTCACCGACGACCTCTTCGAACCACCCTTCTCGATGCCGGGCAACCCCGACTACAAGCGGGTAGTCGACGCCTGGATGAAGGTGTTCGAGGGTCACGGCGCCTTCCCGGTCGACACGCCGTCGAGCCGCCTCGTTCACGACGAGGCCGCGGTGCGCATCGCCTGGTCAGCGCAGGCCGCGGTGGAGGAAGCCATCGCGCGGCTCGCCGCCCTCGCCCGCCGCGAGGCCGGCGTCGACGCGCTCTGCATGGCCGGTGGCGTTGCCCTCAACTGCTCGGCCAACGGCAAGCTGCCGGAACCGGTGTACGTGCCGCCGGTGCCGCACGACGCCGGCGTCGCGCTCGGGGCGGCCTGGTCGGTGTGCCCGCCCACCGGGCCGCCGTCGCCGCTGTCGCCCTACCTCGGGCTCGCCATCGACCCCGACGACATCGGCTCGGCCCTCGCGGGCGCGGGTGTGGGTCCCGGCATCCAGGCGTCCACGGACGAGGTGGTCGAGCGCCTGCTGAACGGCATGGTCGGCGCGATCGCCCACGGTCGCGCCGAGGTCGGCCCGCGGGCTCTCTGCCACCGGTCCCTGTTGGCGGTGCCCAGCGCGGTCTCCGTCCGCAACGACGTCAACAAGCGCAAGCGGCGCGAGCGGTGGCGGCCGCTCTCACCGGTGACGCTCGCGTCCACGAGCGACCGGCTGTGGCCGAGTCGCCCGTCGCTGCACCGCTACATGCTCGGCGCGAGCCAGGTCGCCGAGGAGCACCGGCGCAGCGTCCCTGCGGTCGTCCACGTGGACGGCACCGCACGGGTCCAGACCATCGGTGGCTCCGAGCCGGTGGCCGCCTACCTGGCCGGTCTCGAAGCGGCCGGCCTGCCGCCCGTGCTGATCAACACGTCGTTCAACACCCGCGGTGAGCCCGTGGTCAACACGGCGGCCGAAGCCCTCGCGTCCGCCCAGACCATCGGCGTGGACTTCCTCGTGCTGGAGGACCGGCTCGTCGACCTGGACGGCTACTCGCGCTCGTAGGGCTCGGGCTGTCCCGGCTCCGAGCTCAGCGCGGTCGGATGAGGTGGTCGCCGACGGCCAGCGCGTCGAGACCCATCTGGTGCATCGCCGCGATGGCGTCCTCGGCGGTCTCGACCATCGGTTCGCCGTAGCCGTTGAAGCTGGTGTCGACCACGAGCGGGATGCCGGTCAGCTCGTAGAACTGCGAGATGAGCCGGTGGTACAGCGGGTCCACGTCCTGCTCGACGGTCTGGACGCGCGCCGAACCGTCGACGTGCACGATCGCCGGCACCTCGTCGCGCACCTCGGGCCGGGTGTCCACGGCGAGGAGCATGTACGGGCTGTCGACGCCGAGCATGTCGAAGTACTCGTCGGCGTGATCGGCCAGCGCTGACGGCGCGTAGGGCCGGAACCACTCCCGTCGCTTGACCTCGGTGTCGAGGCGCTTCTTGGTCTCGGCGCTGCGAGGGTCGGCGATGAGGCTGCGGTGGCCGAGGGCCCGTGGGCCGAACTCCGCGCCGCCCTGCACCCAGCCGATGATGGCGCCGTCGGCGACGAGCCGGGCGCACTCGGCGGCGATGTCGTCGCTGCGGTGGTGCTCGATGCCCTCGGCCTTCTCGAGCGCGGCGACGATCTGCTCGTCCGTGTTCGGGGGACCGAGGAAGTCGTGGCGGAGGGGGTGTCGCTCCGTGCCCTCGAGCAGCACGTGGTAGCCGTACAGCGCGCACCCGGCGGCGAGGCCGCGGTCGCCGGCGTTCGGCATGATGTACAGGTCCTCGAACGCCGTGCGCTTCAGGATCTCGCTGTTGGCCACGCAGTTGAGGGCCACGCCGCCCGCCATCGCCAGACGGGTCTGGCCGGTCTTCTCCTGCAGCTTCGAGGCGGTGTGGACGAGGATCTCCTCGGCGAACTGCTGGTAGGCCCACGCGAGGTCGAACTGATCCTGCGTGAACTCCGTGCCCCGCTCCCGCTTCGGCGTGAACGCCCGCATGCGGTCCTGATGGAGCAGCCCGTCGCCCGACTCGTTCGGGCAGAGCGTGAACGACCCGTCGTCGTGGAGCTCGTAGGCACCCTCACGGGCGGTGCGGTGGTAGGTGTCGGTGCCGAACGCGGCGAGGGCCATCGTGTTGCCCTCCTGCTCCGCGCCGAAGCCGAGGTGGAGCGTGACGTCGCTGTACATCTCACCGATCGACGACGGGTGCTGCACCTCGGTCAGCACCTCGACCCGGTTGCCGCGTCCGTCGGCGTGGGTGAGCGAGAGCGCCTGGTTGCCCAACCGCTCGAGCCGCTCGCCCAGACCGTCGACCGTGAGGATCGCGGCGTCCTCGAACGGGCTGCAGAGGTAGGCCTGGTACGAGTGGCAGAGGTGGTGCTCGACGTCGAACGCGATCGGCACGCCGTCGAAGTACTCGACGAACTCCTCGAACGGTCCGGTGTTGTTGCGCACCGGGCGGATCAGGTCCTTGGTCTTCACGACGAGGTCGATCCGGGCGTCCTGGATGCGACGGTGCCCGGTCACGGCCTCGAGCAGCTGCGGGAACACGTCATAGAAGTTGGCGATCGGCGCGTTGTCGTTCGGCCCGAAGGTGTTGGCCCGGATCGACTTCACCAGCACCCGGTAGTCCGGCAGGGTCACGAGGGCGAACTTCACGCGTGTCAGCCGCTCGAGGTTCACCGCCGCCACCACGTGGCCGTCCTCGACGAGGCACGCGGCGCTGCCGTGGCTCGTGAACCCCAGACCCAGCACCCTCATGCGACCCTCCCGCCGAACGGCATGGAGATGTTATCGACCGTCAGACGACCGACTTCCAGTGCTTGGGGATCTTGCGGGGCTGCAGCGGGATCTCGTGGTTCCCGCTGTCGTTGTAGAACCAGTCGTCGAACTCGTCCCTCTCGACGATGCGGTTCTGGTAGCCGGACCGGGTCAGGCCCCCCTCGGTGTTCCACTCGAGAGAGGTCCGGAAGCGGTGGCGGGCCCGGCAGACGTCGTAGTCCATCCGGTGGAGGTGGATGAGGTTCAGCCCGATGTCCTGGTTGGAGGTCCCGTCCTCGCGGTAGTGGAACCCGTTCACCCAGTTCATGGGGATCCGTGAGATCAGCGGCTTCGAGTAGTTGTAGTTCCGGAACCACCAGTTCCGCTGCTCGAGGATCGGCCGGCTCAGATCGATCGGCGGCTCCTCGTCGCGCATGTGGATGACCTCGACCCCCCGGCAGTTCACGTAGTCGGTCGTCATCGAGTCGATGTAGTCGC
>JAFBAD010000110.1 GCA_019247975.1 Acidimicrobiia bacterium | reverse complement strand
CTGACGGAGCCGAAGGCGACCCGAGAGGACGGCGCCCTTGCGGCGAAGCCGCACTTCCGAACTGGGAGACGGTGAGCTCAGAGGAGCGCGTGAGCGCCGTCACGGCGGGGGTCGCCTGACGCGCCGGTCGGCGAGACCGCGTGCACGCCACCGAAGTACATGTCGATCGCCGGCCACACGTTGACCGGCCAGCGGGCGCGGAGGGCGTCGATCAGGCCCGGATCCCACCCCGGCTCCGCCTCGACGTGGTCGGTGTCCCAGTGCAGACGCGGTGCGTGCACCGCGCGGTCGACGTCGAGTCCGCCGTCGACGAACGCGCAGATCACCTGCAGGATCGCGGTGCGGATGCGCTTGCTGCCACCGCTGCCGAGCACGAGCTCGGGCCGGCCGTCGGTTGCGCTCACGATGGTCGGCGCCATCATCGACGAGACCCGTACGCCCGGCGGTGCGGCGTGGAACCCGCCCGGGTGGAGGTCGTCCTCGCCGAGCATGTTGTTGAGCTGGACGCCGGTGCCGGGCACGAGGTCGCCCGAGCCTTCGCCGTTCGACGTCGTCATCGCCGCGATGTTGCCCTCGTCGTCGGCCACGCTGACGTGGGTGGTACCGCGCGACGTCGACGGCTGCTGCTGCGGTCCGGCGAGCTCCGCGACGCGCCGCCGGTCGACCTCGATCATGTCCTCGACGAGGGCCTCGACCCACGCCGGGGTGCGGTAGGTGACCCGACGGGCACCGGCCAGCTCGAGCGCGAGGCCGACCAGGCGCCCACCGAACGACGGTGGCGGGTTGGTGATGATGCGCCGCCCGTGGAACTCCACGGCCAGCGGCTCGCGCTCGATCACCTCGTACGCCGCCAGATCCTCGGCGGTCACCAGGCCGTCGTGGTCGACCATCAGCGCGACGAGGCGGTCGTGCAGCGGCCCGCCGCGGAGGTCACCGCTTGCGCCCGAAGCCACGCCCTCGAGCAGCGCGCCGAGCTCCGGGTTGTGCAGCGTGTCGTTCGGCCGGAGCAGCCGCCCACCCGGGGCGAAGATCGCGGCGGTCGCCGGTTCGCGCGTGAGGATCGGCGCGAGCAGCCCCACGATGGCGGCCTGCCGGGGTTCGAGCGCGACGCCGTCCGCAGCGAGGCGGATCGCCGGTGCGAGCACCCGCTCGAGCGGGACGCGACCCAGGCGGTCGTGCACGTGCAGGTAGCCGGTGAGCGCCCCCGGGACCGCAACCGAGCCGGGCCCGCAGTGGAACGTCTGGACCGCAGCCGGGAAGCGCACGTCCACCGCGTCGAAGCGCGGCTTCGGCCGATCGGTGGCCAGCCCCCGTCCGGGCGTGTCGACGAAGAAGTCGAACAGCACCTCTTCGCCGGCCGCGGTGCGGGCGAGCAGGAAGCCGCCGCCGGCCAGGCTGGTCAGGCACGGCTCGGCCACGGCCGCGGCGAAGCCAGCCGCGACCGCAGCGTCGAACGCGTTGCCTCCTCCTGCGAGGACATCGGCGGCGGCCGCGACGACCGCCGGGTGCCCCGCCGCGATGCGGCCGCTCACCCCACCCGGTAGAGGTCGGCGAAGGTGATGACGCCGAGCGTGACCGGCTTCGGCACCGGGAGCCCGCTGATGTCCTTGTTGGCGATGTTCGCGAACAGGTCGTAGAGGAGGGGGAACGCCGGCACGTCGTTGGCCAGGTTCGTCTGCAGGTCGTCGACGAGCTTCTTCTGCTCTTTCGGGTCGGCCGTCGCCCGGATGTCCTCCATGATCTTGTCGGACTTCGGGTTGTGGTAGCCCTCCGCGTTGAACGACGCGTCGGTGTGCCAGCCGTCGTAGAGGTCGGGCGTCAGGTTCTCGCCGTTGCGGCTGCAACCAGCCACGAACGAGTGGTCGGCGTCGAGCAGCTTGTGGACGTAGGTGCCCTGGTCCACGTACTCGAGGTTCGCGGTGAGGCCCACCTTCGCGATCTGCTGCTTGACGATGTTCAGCAGCTTCCGGCTCTCGTCGGATGTGACGCACGTCAGCGTGAACGTCGTCGACACGCCGTCGGCCTTCGCCGCGGCGACGAGCTGCTTCGCCTTCTTCTGGTTGTAGGTCAACCAGCCGGCGTCCGCGTCGTACCACGGGGACGTGGCGGCGAACTGCGAGTAGGCGAGCTGGCGCGAGCCCTGGTACTCGATGTTGTTGATCTCGTCGCGGTTGACCGCCTGGGCGAACGCCTGGCGCATCCGGACGTCGTTGAACGGCGGCTTGCGGTTGTTCATCGACACGCTGGTCGACGAACCGCCGGTGATCTTCTGGACCGTGTACTTCCCGCTCTGGATCGCCTTGATGATCGTGTTGGTGTCGCCCACCTGCATGAGGTCGATGTCTCCGGCGGCCAGCGACTGCAGGCGGATCGTGTTCTCGGTGATCGGCTGGACGGTGATCTTGTCGAGGTGGGGGAGCGCCCGGCCCTGCGCGTCCTTGCGCCAGTAGTTCGGGTTCTTCTGGAGCACGATCGGGTCGTAGCTGGTGAGCGAGAACGCACCGGTGCCGACCGGGTGGCGGGCGTAGTCCGTCCCGTACTTCGCGGTCGCGGTCGGTGATGCGATGAGGCCGATGGCCGCGTTGAGCGACGGGACGAAGAACGCGTTCGCCTCGTCGAGCGTGAACGCGACCGTGGAGTCGCCCTGCGCCTCGACCTTGGTGATGTGGGCGACGTTCGCCGCGCACGTGCACTTGGTGGCCGGATCCTTGAGCCGCTCGAACTGCTTGACCACCGCGTCGGCGTTGAACGGGGTGCCGTCGGTGAACTGCACGCCCTTGCGCAGCTGCAGCGTCCACGTCTTGAAGTCCGACGAGCCCGACCACTTCGTGGCCAGCCCGGGCACGAGGTTGCCCTTGGTGTCGTAGTCGACCAGCGGGTCGTAGATCGCGAGCGCGATGTCGTAGTCGGACACGTCGGCCAGCGCGCCGGCGGGGTCGAGGCTGGCGATCTCGGCCTCCACGCCGATCTTGATCGAGCCGCCGTCCTTCGGCGTGCCCTGGTCGAAGGCCTGGTTGAACTCGCCGGCCGGCGCGGTCGTCGAGCTGGTCGACTTCGAGCCGGTGTCCTTGGTGGCGGAGCTCCCCCCGTCGTCGCTGCTGCAGGAGACGGCGACGACGACCATGCAGATGGTGGCGGCGACGAGGGCGAAGCGGGAGCGGAGCACCGCGGGATCATCCCACCAATTCCCGCGGCGGCGGACCGACCCGGGCGCTACGGTCCCAGCCCGCAGCTGACGGAGGGAGGTGCCATGGCAACCGACTCCTGCGAGACGCCGGTCTGCCGGCGCGCCCGCACCCTCCGTCCATCCACCGCCTAGCCGAAGTCCCGAGGGCTCCGGCGGGCGGACCTGTCCGAAGGAGCCCCCATGGCTTCAGCACTCCCGGGCGATCTCGCCCAGTACGGCTGGAGCGACCGCGTCCACGCGCTCGTCGCCTCAGCTGATCGTCCCGACCTCGTTCCCGCCCGCGTCACCCGCGTCGACCGCGACCGCTGCGGGGTGATCACCTCCGCCGGTGAGCGCACCGCGAGCGCCCGGCCCCTGCCGGCGGTGGGCGACTGGGTCCTGCTCGACGGCGACCGGGTCGCCCACGTCCTCGAGCGCTGGTCCGCGCTCGAGCGCCAGGCGGCCGGGCCCACCACCGAGGCGCAGACGCTCGCCGCGGACGTCGACCTGGTGCTCATCGCCACCGGGCTCGACCGCCCGCTGCGGCCGGCGCGCGTCGAGCGGGAGCTCGTCGTCGCGTGGGACAGCGGCGCCCGGCCCGTCGTCGTGCTCACGAAGGCCGACACCCATCCCGATCCTGATGCCGAGGCCGACGAGCTCCGGTCACGGCTCGTGGGCGCAGATGTCGTCGTCACGTCGTGCACCGACGGGCGCGGCGTCGGCGATGTCCGCTCGCTGATCGGGCCGAGCGAGACCGTCGTGCTGCTCGGCGCATCCGGCGTCGGCAAGTCGTCGCTGGCCAACGCCCTGCTCGGCGCCGAGGTGCTCGAGGTCGGCGCGGTGCGGGGGAGCGACCACAAGGGGCGCCACACGACGGTGACCCGCAACCTCGTGCCGTTGCCCGGGGGCGGCGTGCTCATCGACACCCCGGGCCTGCGGGGCATCGGCGTCTGGCAGGCCGACGAGGGCCTGTCGAAGACCTTCGCCGACATCGAGGAGCTCGCGCAGCGGTGCCGCTTCGGGGACTGCGAGCACCGCTCGGAGCCCGGCTGCGCGGTCACCGAGGCGATCGAGGAGGGCAGACTGCCGGCCGCCCGGCTCGAGAGCTGGCGCAAGCTCGAGCGGGAGGCGGCGTGGATGGAGCGGCGGCGTGACGGCCGGGCCGCCGCCGAGCGCCGCCGTGAGATCAAGGTGATGTCCCGCGCCATCCGGGACATGCCCAAGCGATACTGAAGGACGGGCCTGGTCATGGCGACCAGGCCGGTCCTTCAGTTCAGCTCTCGATGCCGAGGGCGGTGTAGGCCTCCTGCTTGAGGCGCTTGTAGTCGACCTTGCCGTTGGGGGCGCGACCGATCGTCGGCACCTGGAGCACCCGCTTGGGGGCCTTGTACGACGCGAGCTTCGACTTCACGTGGTTCACGACCGACGCCTCGTCGAGCTGCGCTCCCGGCTGCAGCTCGACCATCGCGGTGATCGCCTCGCCGAACTTCTCGTCGGGGACCCCCACCGCGACCGCGTCGAGGACCGACTCGTGGGTCTTCAGGACCTCCTCGACCTCCTCGGGGAAGACCTTCTCGCCGCCGGTGTTGATGCACACCGACCCGCGGCCGAGCAGCGTGATCGACCCGTCCTCCTCGACCTGCGCGAAGTCGCCCGGCACGGAGTACCGGCGACCGTCGATCTCGAGGAACGTGGCCGCCGACTTCGCCTCGTCCTTGTAGTACCCGATGGGCTGGTAGCCGCCGACCGCGACGCGGCCGATCTCACCCGAACCGGGCTTCACGTCGTTGCCCGACTCGTCGATCACGCGGGTGTTCTCGCCGACGGTGAACTTCGCGGTGGTGGCGGTGCCGCCCGCGCTCGACACCGACTGGCCCATGCCGACCGCCTCGGACGAGGAGAACGCGTCGACGATCATCGTGGTCGGGATGTGGCGGATCAGGCCCTGCTTGGTCGGCTCGCTGAACATCACGCCCGACGACGTGATCATGAAGAGGCTGGAGAGGTCCCAGCGGTCCGGCGCCGCGTCGAGTGCCCGCAGGATCGGCTTGCCGAACGCGTCACCGACGATCGCGATCGCGTTGACCTTCTCGCGCTCGATCGTGTCGAGCATCTCCTCGATGTCGAGGTTGCGGCTCTCGAGCGTGACGCAGCTGCCGCCGCCCGACAGGACGATGAGCTGCGTGAAGCAGCCGGTGCCGTGCATGAGGGGACAGGCCGGGAGGCCGACCGCGCCGGGGCCCTGCACCCGCTCGCGGATGATGTCCATGTCCACGCCGTCGCGCACCCGCGCGTCGAAGCCGGCGCCGACGATGTTGCGGAACAGGTCGTCCTGCCGCCACATCACGCCCTTCGGCATGCCGGTGGTGCCGCCCGTGTAGAGCATGTAGAGGTGGTCGCCGCTGCGGCCCCACTCGGGCACGACCCGCTCGGGGTGCGACGTGGCCGCTTCCTCGTACGGGACCGCCCACGTGGGGCACGGCTCGGAACCGTCGTCGACCCAGAGCCAGATGCGCACGCGGTCGACGCGGTTGCGGATGCGCTCGATCGTCGGCGTGAACGTGCCGTGGAAGACGACCGCGACTGCGTCCGCGTTGTCCCACAGGTAGACGAGCTCGTCGTCCGCGTAGCGGTAGTTCGTGTTGACCGGCGCGCCGCCGGCCTTCCACGTGCCGAAGACCGACTCGAGGTACTCGGGCCCGTTGTAGAGGTACTGCGCGACCTTGTCGTTCTCGACCAGGCCGCCCTGCAGGAGCGTGTTCGCGACGCCGTTCGCCCGCTCGTCGAAGTCGCGCCAGGTGGTGCGGCGGTCGCCGTGCACCTGCGCCTGCGCGTCGGGGATGAGCTCGGCGACGGTCTCCCAGACCTCGGCGAAGTTCCAACCCGACATGCACGGCCCCCTGGCTCGACTGCTGCTTGCGGAGGGTCGAGTGTACGGGGCTAGGTCAGCGCCGCGATCAGGGCGCCCACGGCGGCGACGACCAGCAGGCCCAGGACCAGGGATCGGAAGCGCTCCGGCCCGACCTTCGGGGCCAGCCGGGCGCCCAGAGCGTTGCCGGCCAGCACGCACGGGACGGCCACGATCGACGCCTTCCACGTCGAGGCCGTGACCACACCCGACGCCACCACCAGCGGCACCCCGACCAGGTTGCAGCAGGCGAAGAACGCCACCGTGGTGGCCCGGAACGTGTGCTGCGGCATGGCCCCGGCCTGCAGCGTGAGCACGACCGGCGGCCCGGCGGTGCCGATGCTCGTGTTGAGCACGCCGGAGGTGAACCCGGCCACCACCTCGGTGCCCGGCCGGTCGGTGCCGAACCGGAACCCGGCGGCCAGGACCACGACCATCGCCAGCACCACGACCGCCAGCACGATCTGCAGCGGCTCCTCCGGCAGCCCGCGCAGCACGACGACGCCGATCGGCATGCCGAGGACCGCGCCGGCGAGCAGCCGCCCGAGCGTGGGCCGGCTGGCCAGCCGCCGCAGCCGTATGGCCATGAACCCGCTGGCCGTCGCGCCGGCCACCATGGCCAGCGCGACGGCGTCCTTCGGTCCGACCATGATCGACATCAACGGCACCGCCAGCAGCGAGAAGCCGAAGCCGGAGAGCTGCTGGGTGACCGCGGCGCCGAAGACGATGACGCCGATGCCGGCGACGACCCAGGCGCTCAGGTGTCGTCGCCGAAGAGGGGCGAGTCCAGCTTCGAGAACAGGGGCGCGAGCGCGCCGAGGCGGCGCCCGGCCGGGATCTCGGTGCGGGCCCACCCCTCGCCGGACGGCACGCCGAGGGCCTCGGCCACTGATGCCGAGGCGAACGGGATGTAGGGCGACAGCGCGACGTTGACGCCGGCCACCGCCTGCAGCGCGTGGTGCAGGACGGTGCCCGCGCGCGCCGGGTCGTTCTTCACGACCTTCCACGGCTCGTTGTCCGACAGGTACGCGTTGGCAGCCTGCGCAGCGCTCATCGCGGCGCGCAGCGCGGCCCGCAGCTCGACCGCCTCGATCGACGCGGCCACCTCGTCGAGGGCGCGGTCGACCGTCGCCACGAGCTCGGTGTCCGCCGCTTGCGGGTCGGCAGGCTCGGGCACCACGCCGTCGAAGTTGCGGCCGATCATCGACAGCACCCGGTTGACGAGGTTGCCCCACACCGCGACGAGCTCGTCGTTCACGCGGCGGACGATCTCGTCGTCGGTGAGCTCGGTGTCGTTCTGCTCGGGCAGGACCGAGGCGAGCGCGTAGCGGAGCGCGTCGGGCTGGACGACCTCCAGGTACTCGAGGACGCTGCGGCCCACACCGGCCGACTTCGACGCCTTCTCGCCCTTGAACGTGACGTACTGGTTGGCGGGGACGTTGGTGGGCAGGTCGAGATCGCCGTGGCCGAGCAGGATCGCCGGCCAGATGACCGTGTGGAACGGGATGTTGTCCTTCCCCACGAAGTAGTACGACTCGGGCTCGGGGCCCTCCCACCAGCGGCGCCACGCCTCCGGGTCACCCGAGCGCTGCGCCCACTCGATGCTGGCCGAGAGGTAGCCGATGACCGCGTCGAACCAGACGTAGATGCGCTTGCCCTCGCCGAGCTCGTCGTCGGGGAGGCGCACACCCCACGTGAGGTCGCGGGTGATGGCTCGGTCGTGCAGGCCGTCCTTCACGAACTGCAGCGACCAGTTGATGACGTGGCGGCGCCAGCCCTCCCGGCTCTCGAGCCAGGCCAGCAGCTCGGGCTCGAGCTTCGACAGCAGCAGGAAGAAGTGCTCGGTCTCCCGCAGGACGGGCGTGGCTCCGCTGACCCGGCTCACCGGGTTGATCAGGTCGATCGGGTCGAGCGTGCGGCCGCAGTTCTCGCACTGGTCACCGCGGGCGCGCGGGTAGCCGCAGTGGGGGCAGGTGCCCTCCACGTAGCGGTCGGGGAGGAACCGCTCGGCCTCCGGGTCGTACATCTGCTCGGTGGTGCGGAGGTCGATGTAGCCCCGCTCGCGCAGGCGGTTGAAGATCGACCGGGTCACGTCGTGGTGGTTCTCGGTCATCGTCGTCGTGAACAGATCGAACGAGATCCCGAGCGTGTCCCACTGCCGGAGGAACTCCGGGTGGTAGCGGTTCACGATGTCGATCGGGTCGACGCCCTCCTGGTCGGCGCGCACCGTGATCGGCGTGCCGTGCGCGTCGCTACCCGACACCATCAAGACGTCGTTGCCTCGAGCGCGGTGGTAGCGGGCGAAGATGTCGGCCGGCAGGTAGGCGCCACCGATGTGGCCGAGGTGCTGCAGCCCGTTCGCGTACGGCCACGCGACGGCGACCAGGATCGGGCGGGGCTCCATCCGTCCGAGGTTACGGGGGTGGCGCAACTCCCCCGGGTGGTTTCGGCTTCTTGCGCTCGGCCACCTTCTTCGCTGCGCTCTTCGCTGCGGGGCCGGCCTTCTGCGCCGCCGACTTGGCGGCCGGCCCGGCCTTCTTCCGCACGTCGTCGAGGAGCTCCTTGGCCTTCTCCCGGTTCTGCGGGGTGTCCAGCTTCCTCGCCTGGGCGATCAGCTTCTTCCCCTGCGGGCTGGTGGCATAGGCCTTCAGCTGCTTGAACGAGAACGCCATGGCGCCACTTCTACCCGACTGCGGCCCCCGGCGGTTCTGTGCACCGATCACCCCCGCGGCGGGTCGGATCCGTACACGGAACGGCGGGGGAGCGGGAGGCATCATGCCGCATGGACTTCGACATGCCTTCCGAGGACGACCCGCGCCGGGTGGCGGTGCGGACGTGGCTGGAGGAGCACCCGGAGCCGAGCGGGCGGGCCCTGGCGGAGGCGGGCTACGTCGCGCCGCACTGGCCGGAGCCGTGGGGGCTCGACGCCGATCCGATCCACCAGCTGGTGGTCGACGACGAGCTGCGCCGGGCCGGCCTCAGCCGCCCGTCCAACCCGATCGGCATCGGTTGGGCCGGCCCGACGATCCTCCACGCCGGCTCGCAGGAGCAGCGCGATCGCTACCTGTTCGGTCTGCTCTCTGGCGAGGACATCTGGTGCCAGCTGTTCAGCGAACCGGGTGCAGGTTCGGACCTCGCGTCGCTGACCACGCGAGCCGAGCGCGACGGCGACGAGTGGGTGGTCAACGGCCAGAAGGTCTGGACGTCGCTCGCGCAGCACGCCAGGTACGGGATCCTCATCGCCCGCACCAATGCCGCGTCGTTGGAGGTAGGCGTCGGCAAGCAGCAGGGCATCTCCTACTTCGTCTGCCCGATGGACACGCCGGGCATCGAGATCCGCCCGATCATCGAGATGACCGGCGCCCACATGTTCAACGAGGTCTTCCTGACCGACGTGCGGTTGCCGGGGGAGATGCTCGTGGGCCAGGTCGACCAGGGGTGGGCACTGGCCAAGGTCACGCTGGCCAACGAGCGGGTGTCGCTGTCGAGCGGCGGCGCGCTCTGGGGCATGGGCCCGTCGGCGGGCGACCTGCTCGACCTCGTCCGCAAGGACGGCGGCGTCGAGGATCCGCTGCTGCGTCAGCGGCTCGCCGCGCTGCACGTCGAGGCCGAGATCCTGCGACTCATCCGCCTGCGCACGGTGACCGCGCAGATCAAGGGCGAGCCGCCCGGGCCGGAGGCCTCGATCCGCAAGGCGCTGGCCGACGAGCACGGCCAACACGTGATGGCACTGGCCAAGGACCTCGCCGGCGCGGGCGGCATGCTCACCGCCGACGACATGTGGGGCTACGGCTACCTGTTCGCGCCGGCGCTCACCATCGGCGGCGGCACGTCCGAGGTGCAGCGCAACATCATCGCCGAGCGCTCCCTCGGCCTCCCGAAGGACCTCGGTACCGACTAGTTCGAGGAGGCGCCGGCCGCGACGACCACGATCACGTAGCCGACCGTGAACACGAGGCCGACGACGGCCGACACGATCGCCCACGTGCGTGCCTGGCGGGACGAGCGCAGGGCGCCGTCCCAGTCACCACGGGCCCACTTCCCGTCGACCTGCGCAGCGAACACGATCGAGGGGATGCCAGCCGGCAGACAGCACAGCACCGTCGCCGCGATCGCCCACGGGAGGTAGCTGCTCGGCTTCGGGAACGGTGGCGGACCGGTCGCCCAGCCGCCCTGCATCGGAGGGGGCGGCGGTGGCGGCGGGTAGCTCACGCCGCGGAAGTTAGTCGGCGAGTGCGACCGGCTCTTCGGCCATCGGGTCCTCGACGACCTGCGGCTCGGGCCGGCGCCTGCGAGGCACGTCCTGCATCGCGTAGCGGCCGTATGCCGCCGCAGCCAGGCAAGCGATCCCACCGAGGGCGACACCGGCACGGGGACCACCGATGTCGGACACCCAGCCGACGATCGGACCGCCGAT
>JAFBAD010000027.1 GCA_019247975.1 Acidimicrobiia bacterium | reverse complement strand
CCCGACCAGGTACAGCAGGTGGAGGCCCAGCCACGACAGCCACCCGAGCGTGCCCTGCAGGTGGATGTTCCCCGGCAGCTCGGCGACCGCGGACCGGCGGCCGATCGTGGCCATGGTGCCCTTGTCGAAGTAGTGGAAGTCACGGGCGGGGAGGCCGAGGCGGGCCCGGCGGATCTCCCGACCCGCGTGCCGGCCGGACTGGAGGGCGACCTGCGCGACCTGGGGCAGCGGGCCCTTGCGCCCGGGCACCTGCGCGTTGTCGCCGATCGCGAACGCCTCGGGGTGGCCGGGGATGCGCAGGTCGCGGCCGACCTCGATGCGGCCGCCCCGGACGGTCTTCACCCCGAGCACGTCGGCCAGCGGGTTGGCCTTGACCCCGGCCGCCCAGATGAGGGTGTGGGCCGGGATCACCTCGCCGCCCTCCAGGTAGACGCGCGTCTCGGTGATCCGCTGCACCGTCGTGCCGGTGCGGACGTCGACGCCGCGGCGCTCGAGCGTCTCGCGGGCGTGGCGCTGCGACGACGGGCTGAACGGGGGCAGCAGCTCGTCGAGCATCTCGAGCAGGTACACGCGGGCCCGGTGGACGTCGAGGTCGCGGAAGTCCTTGCGCAGCACCTGGGCGAACAGCTCCTCGAGCGCGCCGGCCACCTCGACGCCGGTCGGGCCACCGCCCACGATCACGAAGTTCAGCGCGCCGTCCTCGACGAGGGCGTGGTCGGCGTCGGCGGCCTCGAAGCGGCCGAGGATGTGGTTGCGCAGGTGGATCGCGTCGCGCAGCCCGTAGAGCGGGAAGCCGTGGTCGTCCGCACCCTCGACCCCGAAGGTGTTGGTCGACGCACCGACCCCGATCACGAGCTGGTCGAACGGGACGGTCGCGCCGCCGTCCAACGAGAGCTCGTGGCGGTCCCAGTCGACGCCGGTGACCGTGCCCTGGCGGAACGTGAAGTTCTTCTGGCTCTGGAAGATCCCCCGGATCGGGTAGGCGACGTCCGCCGCGTTCAGACCGGCCGTGGCCACCTGGTACAGCAGCGGCTGGAACGTGTGGAAGTTGTTGCGGTCGATGAGCATGACGTCGACCGGGTCGTGCGCCAGCTCCTTGGCCGCGGTCATCCCACCGAAGCCCCCGCCGACGATGACGACCCGATCGCGGGTCATCCGTGCGGGAGCGTGCAGGCGGTGTCGAGGCCGAACACGTGGTTCAGTCGCCCGAAGCCGAGCCAGCAACCGAGGCACATCGTCAGCTCGACGAGCTCGCGGTCCTCGTAGACCGCGCGCAAGCGGTTCCAGAGGCCGTCATCGATGCCGTGGTGGTCGAGCGCGTAGCGCTCCGCGTACTCCGCCGCGAGGCGCGACCGCTCGTCGAGCACCGGCGAGGTGCGCCACTCCGCGACCGCGACGTCGAAGCCGTCCTCGACCGTCTGACCGTCGCGATCGGTCCGCCAGTCCTGGCAGAAGACGCACCCGTTGATCTGGGCGATGCGCAGCCGGGCCGCCTCGAACTCGGGCAGGCCGAGGGTCGACCGCTCGTACACCGCCTGGGAGAACTTCGCCGCCACCGGGCCGATCCCGGGCACCAGCTCGCCCCACACGTACATCACCGGATGCTTGCCGTCTGGCACGTCGATGAACACGGGCCCATGCTGACACGGATGGCTCGCACCGGCGCCTACCCGGGGTCGTTCGATCCGCCGACCGTGGCCCACCTGGCGGTGGCCGCGGCGGCCCTCGAGCAGGCCGGGATCGACCAGCTGGATCTCGTCGTCTCGCGGGAGGCGCTCGGCAAGGGCGCCGCCGCGGCGCCGACCCTCGCCCACCGGATCGAGGTGCTCGAGGACATCGCGGCCAACCGGACCGGCCTCGGCGTGCGGGTGACCGACGCCCGGCTGATCGTGGACGTCGCCCGGGGCTACGACGTGGTGGTGATGGGTGCGGACAAGTGGGCGCAGGTGGTCGACCCGGCCTGGTACGGCTCGGTCGAGGCACGCGACGCTGTGCTGGAGCAGCTGCCCGAGGTGTACGTCGTGCCCCGAGCGGGCGACCGGCCGGCCGGGGTGCGGCTGCTGGAGGTCGGTGGGCACCTCGCCGAGGTCAGCTCGACGCTCGCCCGCGCCGGGCAGCTGCACCTGATGGTGCCGGAGGCGGCCGCCTTCGACGCCCGCACCGGCGCGTGGTCCGACCCGGACCGCTACCGCGCCGAGTGGGCCGGACGCGCCGGCTGACAGGACGGGCACCAGTACGTGGTGCGGGCCTGCTCGCCCTGGCGGCGGGACCGGATCGTGGTGCCGCAGCGCCGGCACGCGAGGCGGTTCCTCCCGTAGACCGCGAGGCCGCCCGGGATGGTGGTGCGGGCGCCGGCGCCGAGGTTCGACCGCAGCTGCCGTGATGCGGTGGTGATGAGCCGGCGGCGCGTGTCGACGTCGACGTCCGCGACCGGCGTGAACGGATCGAGCCCGCAGGCGAAGAGCACCTCGGACTTGTAGACGTTGCCGACCCCGCACGCGACCCGCTGGTCGAGCAGCACCGCGCCGATCTCGTCGGACGGGTCGGCGACGGCGGCCATGCGCTCGAGGCACTCGTCGACGTCGGCCTCGGTGAGGTCGGCCCGGCACAGGTCGGGCCCGAGGTGCGCGGTCGGCGCGGCGATCGCGTCGATGTCACGCCGGTAGGTGCGCACGACCGGCGCCGAGAAGCAGACCGCCACCCAGTCGTCGACCTCGATGATGACCCGGGCGAGGTGCGCGCCCTTCCGCCACCGCTCGCCCGGCCGGTAGAGGTGCCATGACCCGGTCATCCGCATGTGGGTCTGCAGCGTGAGGCCGCCCTCGAAGTGGACGAGGAGGTGCTTGCCCACCGCCTCGACGTCGTCGATCCGCAGGCCGGCCTTCGGGCGGTCGCCCGCCAGCCGTGGCGCCTGGAAGCGGCGCACCACCTTGCCGGCCAGCGCCGGCCGCAGCCGGTCGGCGGCGCGGTGGATGGTGTCGCCCTCGGGCACGGTTCAGGCCTCTCCCTCGTCGCCCTCCCACTCGCGGTCGGCCTGGTCCCACTGCTCGTTGCGGGCCTCGACCTTCTCCCGCCAGTTCTCGGCGTCCTCCTTGGTGTCGTACGGACCCATGACGTCCTCTCCCGGCCCACGCTCGGAGGCTCGCACGGCACGGTTCTTCCGCAGGTCCCAGTACCACTGCTCATCGGTCATGGTCCCTATCTACCGCCGCACGCCTAGCCTCCGCGCTGCATGCGCTACGTGATCTTCGGGGCCGGCGGCATCGGTGGGGTGATCGGCGGGCGGCTGGCCCAGCATGGTCACGACGTCGTGCTGGTCGCGCGCGGGGCGCACCACGACGCGATCCGCGAGCGCGGCCTGCGCATGCGGACCCCGGACGGGCCGGTGCAGGTCGACGTCCCCGTCACCGACGACGTGGCCACCCTCTCACCCGGCGACGGCGACGTGGTGCTCCTCTGCACCAAGTCGCAGGACTCCACCGCCGCGCTCGACGCGATCGCCACCGCGTCGTCGCCGGAGGTCGCCGTCGTCTGCGCGCAGAACGGCGTCGAGAACGAGCGCATGGCGCTGCGCCGGTTCGAGCGCGTGCACGGCATGGCCGTGATGCTCCCGGCGACGCACCTCGAGCCGGGTGTGGTCGACGCGTGGGGCGCACCGGCCTCGGGGATCCTCGACGTCGGCCGCTACCCCGACGGCGTCGACGAGGTCGACGAGCAGCTGAGCGCGGCGCTGCGGGCGTCGAACTTCATCTCGAGCGCCGAGCCCCAGGTGATGCTCACCAAGTACGGGAAGCTGCTGATGAACCTGGCCAACGTGCTCGAGGCCGCCTGCGGCATGCGCGACGGTACGGTCGGCGAGGTCTACCAGCGGGCTCGCGCCGAGGCCCTGGCGTGCTACGAGGCGGCCGGCATCGACGCACCGACCGCCGACGACGAGCGGCGCAAGGACATGAAGATGACCCCGATCGACGGGGTGCGCCGGGGCGGCGGTTCGACGTGGCAGAGCCTGGCCCGGTCCGCCCCGAGCATCGAGACCGACTTCCTCAACGGCGAGATCTGCCTGCTCGGTCGGATCCACGGCGTGCCGACCCCGGTCAACGCCGCGCTGCAGCGGGTCGGCCG